>JAQVMR010000073.1 GCA_028703545.1 Patescibacteria group bacterium | reverse complement strand
AAGCCCCTTTGCTCTTTGAGCCGCAGGTTCATTTGATAGATAGCTTACTGGCATGTCAGTTTCTTTTGGACAATAAATACATGTCCCGGGGCAATTATATGGTTTTGTAAGAACTGTAAGTGGAGTAACCCCAGAAATTGTTCTTGTAACTCGAGTTATAAGAAATTTTTCTAATGCCTCACTCCTTTTTATTTTTTTATCTTTTAATAATTTTTTATAAGCCTCAAGAAGCAATTGATTAGTGGTTGGTTTTATACTGAATTTTCCGCAAAGTCGTTTTTTCTTTAATTCAAAATCAGCCCTGTTGTTAAATTTTAGAGAAGTTAGTTTTTTAACTATTTTTTGATATAATAGTATCATAGATGGTTTTTAATCTCGATTATCGAGATAATAAATTATAAATAATATGAATTATAATAATTTTTCACATGAGTTTAATGCAACTCGTCAGAATATATGGCCTGAATTTTCAGATTTTGAAAAATATTTACAAAATGGACAAAGAATTTTAGATCTTGGTTGTGGAAATGCAAGAATTATTAATTTGCTAAAAAAATACGAAATTGAGTATGTCGGCTGTGATATATCAGGCTCCTTACTTAATTATGCCAAAAAACAACAATTAGGTAAAATAACACATACAGATTTTATAGAGGAAGATATGTTAAAACTTAATTTTCAAAAATCTAGTTTTGATATAATTTTTTTAATTGCCTCATTTCATCATCTCAGAACTAAGCGTGAAAGAGTGGAACTTTTAAAAAAAATGAAGTCTTGGTTAAAAAAAGATGCTATAATCATAATGACAAATTGGAATTTGTGGAATGCAGACTATTTTAAAAAGTATTTTAAATATTTATTTGATTTTAGTTATAAAAAAACATTGAGAGATTTTATTATTCCCTTTAGAAATTCAGAGAGGCGGGTTCTCGGAAAGAGATTTTATCATGCTTTTAGATTACAAGAATTGCAAAAGTTAATCAAAAATACAGGTTTAAAACTTATAAAAAATGAATTTTCAAAGGACAAAAGGAACATTTTGACATATTTTCAAAAAGATGATTTTTAAAGATGTGAAAAACCAAAAAATATGTTATAATTAATTTATCTAGTTGAATAAAATAATTATTTAACAAGATTAAAAGAAATAAATAATAATAAGATGCCACAAGAGGAAAAAACTAATTCGCTCGGCAATTTTTCTGATTTAGATGATGAAATTCTTATTAAACAAGATGGTTCTTTTAAGATTTTTTCTCATGGAAGTTTGAAAGATTTTAATATTGGAATAAGAGAAGAACCAAGCACAGCCGTTTTAGACACAGGATTAGAAGAAAGAATTTTGCCACCACCCCCTCCAATGATTTTTGATAAAAAGGGAGCAGATTTTTATTTTGATATTGATGATAAAGATGAAATTATAAAACAAAAGCAAAAGATTGATAAATTAGAACCAAAGATTAAGCAATATAGTTTAAGAAAAATTGTAGAAAGAGTTCTTGAATCTAATCAGATTGAACTTATTCCACAACTAGAAACAAAATTTTATAATATAGTTTTTTCATTTTTAAAACATACTAGGGAAAAACTTGACGTAGAGGAAATTTTTACAAAAAAAATAATTGATTTGGGTTTGGGATTTGAAAAGAAAAAAGCAGAAAGTGTTTTGAAATTATTGACAGAAATAAGAGATAAAATAGATGAAATTCATGGAACAATTTTAAATGATTTGAATGCGGAAGATTTTGTGACCAAAACTGAATCACAAAATAAAGAGCATCTTTCAAATTTAGACCCAAGACAGCAAATACAAGTCAAACCAATAAATACGAATATTCCATTTATAAAAAGAACCACAACAGCTTCTTCTTCAACGAAACAAGTAATGAATGATGTAAAACAAAAGCCCAAAACCATTAGCCCGGTTGAAGAATTGGGAGAAATAAATATAAATGTTTTTAGAAGAATATCAAATAATCCAGTTGAATCAACACAACGCATACTGAACATGATAAATGCCTTTGGAAAAGAATCCATACTTAAAAAGGCGGCTGCAATAAAAAATTGGAGAAAGAGTGAAATTTATAGAATTTATTTAATGCTTGGTCGTGAAAGCATAGAAAAGAGTTTGTCAGTTAGTAAAATAATAGAGCAAAAGGCAATAGCAAATGAGAAGACTATTACGCTTGAAGAATTTCAGGCCATTTCAGATCTTAATAAAAAAATTAAGTTTTAATTATGAATAATTTTATTGTTCCACAATTTATTGATGTAGAAGATAGAATATTTGGCCCCATAACCATAAGGCAATTTTTAATATGTACTTTTGGTGGGCTTTTAGTTTTTGCAGCCTTCAAATTAGGTGATTTTAGTTTATTTGTGTTTCAGGCAATATTTTTAGTGCCAACGACCATAGTATTTGCTTTTGTAAGGGTTAATGGAAAAAGTTTTCATTATTTTTTATTAGATTTATTAATCTATTTATTTAGGGTTCCTAGAATTGCTGTTTGGCAAAAAAAAGAAATTGTTGCAAAAAAACAAATCAAGGAAGAATTTAAAAAAGATACATACACCTTTGAACCAAAATTTTTACCAAGAGCAAAACTTAATGAAATTTCTCTTATAGTTGATACTGGTGGAGCATATGTTGGTGAAAATGATAATAATTCAAATTTAATAGCTGATAATTGATATATATGAATAATCAAAAATTACCAACGAACAAATCAACTCAGGAAATATTATATATCTCGGATATTGTTGATGATATGATTATACTAAAAGATGGAACAGTAAGAGCGGTGCTTATGGTTTCTTCTATTAATTTTGCATTAAAAAACCAAGATGAACAGGAAAGTATAATAGACGGATATTATTCATTTTTAAATTCTTTAGCATACCCACTTCAGATAGTTATTCAGTCAAGAAATATTGATATTGATTCTTATATTGAAAAAATAGATAAGTTATCAAAACAACAGACAAATGAATTGTTAAGAATGCAGACACTTGATTATCTTCAATTTATACAAGAACTTTTAGAGTTGCAGGCAATTATGACGAAGAAATTTTATGTTATTGTGCCATATTCGGCTATATCAAATAAAAAAAGAACCTTTTTGAATCGTGTTTCCGATTTTTTTTCTACATCAGCAGATATCGTAATGAAGAAAAAACAATTAGATGAGTATAGGGATCAATTGTATAGAAGGGTGGCACAGATTCAGGATGGATTAGCCGAGATTAGTCTACAAGCAGTTCCACTTGATACAGCAAGTCTCATAGAGCTCTATTATAATTCATATAATCCAGAAATTTCTAAGAGTCAGAAGTTAAAAAACATAGATAAGCTTCAGTTAGAAAAATAAAAATTTTATTTAACATACAATGTTTAAAACAAAATCAATAGAAAAACAACTAAAGGTAAAAGAGGGAAAATTAAAAAATAGTCCTATTGCCAGCGAAGAACAAAAGGAAATTCTTGAATCAGAAAAAGTATATAGAAGAGGAACTGTTTCAATAAAAGAACTCATTTCTCCATCAGCTTATAAAGTAGAAAGTTCTTTTTTGAGATTGAATAATAAATTTTTAAGCACTCTTTATATTGTTACCTACCCAAGATTTATTAATATTGGATGGTTTGCACCCATAATTAATTATTCAATCCCCCTTGATGTTTCAATTTATTATTATCCAGTAGACTCTCCAAAAATTTTAAAAAAATTAAAAACAAAAGTTGGAAATATAGAGGCCCAATTATCGCTTGATGCTGAAAAAGGAACACCTAGAGATCCACAGCTTGAAACCGCACTTTCTGATATAGAACAATTGCGCGATAATTTAACCCAAGGAGTTGAAAAGTTTTTTCAGATGGGTTTTTATGTAACTATATATGCAGATAATCCAGAAGATTTAGATAAAAGACTCGAGAACGTTGAAAATATTTTTGGTTCAAAGTTGATTTTTACAAAACGATC
>JAQVMR010000072.1 GCA_028703545.1 Patescibacteria group bacterium | reverse complement strand
TGTAACCACAAAGCTTTATTTAAAATAATTGGAGTTTTATTTATTTCATAGTTTCTCTCATACATTTTTTCTGTCAAAAATTCAACAAGTTTGTTCCAAATAATTGTTCCTTTTGAATGAAAAAATGGCATTCCAGGTGCTTCTTCATGAAAACTAAATAAATCCAATTCTTTTCCGATTTTTCTATGATCACGACGCTCAGCTTCTTCTAATAATTTTAAATAATCGTCCATTTCACTTTGAGATGCAAATGCAACTCCATAAATTCTTGTTAACATTTTATTTTTTTCACTTCCACGCCAATAAGCACCTGCGAGTTTTGTTAATTTAAATGCGCAATCTTTTAATTCTTTTGTGCTTTCAACATGAGGACCACGACACAAATCAACAAATTCTCCAGTTCTATAAATTGAAACTTTATCAACGCTTCCAAAATTCTCATCTTCAGAAATTTTTGTTGTTCCCTTTTCTTCTAAATCTTTCAAAAGCTCAACCTTATAATCTTGTTTTAATTTTGTAAATAACTTTATTGCATCTTTTAATTTCATCTCTTCTCGTTCAAATTTCAAATCTGATGAAATAATTTTTTTCATTTCATTTTCAATTTTTTCTAAAACTTCTTCTGAGATAGAGGAGTCTAATTCAAAATCATAATAAAATCCATTTTCAATACTTGGACCTACTCCAAATTTTGCTTTTGGATAAAGATTCATTACCGCACTTGCCATAACATGAGCAAGTGAATGTCTTAATAATTCTATGTCTTGTTTCATATATTTATTTATCCCGCAATTGCGGGAAAATTATTAGTCAATAAAAAAATCCCAAAAAACTTACCAGTTTGGGACCCTATTTGCTCTTCCAAGGAGTTGGGGTGGTTCCACCCAAATTCTCTACAAAATTCATGAAATTTCGTAAAGCACTTTCTATATTGTCTTAAAGTTTAGGTAATCTGACTACCCTTAGGATAATCTGACTATCATCTAAATTAGACTTTCATCTAAACTAGATATTGGCTTGGTAAACCAATCAATCACTTCTGCAAAATAGTATATCAAAATATTAAAAAATAGTCAAATAATTTTATTTATTACTAGCCCTATACACTCTTAGTCTTTCATTTTCAGTAAGATGTTTTTTTCTAAGACGAATATTTTTTGGAGTAATTTCTAAATATTCATCGTGACCCATTATACTCATACCCGATTCAAGAGTTATTTCTTTGGGTTGAACTAATCTTATTGCCTCATCGGCATTTGAAGATCTCATGTTTGTTAGGTTTTTACCTTTTATTGGATTTACCACCATATCTTCTCCCTTTGAAGAATTTCCGACTACCATTCCTTCATAAACATCTGTATTGGCTCCTATATATAATTCACCTCTGTTTTGTAAATTAAAGAGCGAAAAACCAAGCGCTTTTCCAGTTGCCATTGAAATCATTGAACCTAATTCTTTTTTTCTCATTTTTCCAACGTGTGGTCTAAAACCAATAATTCTAGAATAAATTATTCCTTCTCCGTGAGTATCTGTTATAAATTCATTTTTATAACCAAGCAGCCCACGAGTAGGAATTTCAAAAATTATCTTTGTAGCTCCGTGCTTTGGACACATTGTAATCATAGTTCCAAAACGCTTTGAAAGTTTCTCTATTACAACTCCCGTCATATCATTTGGCACATTTATTGTAACTTCCTCAAATGGCTCCATCTTTACACCATCAACTTCCTTTATAATTACATGTGGTTGAGAAATCTGAAGTTCATATCCTTCTCTTCTCATATTTTCTAATAAAATTGCAATATGCATTTCACCTCTTCCATAAACTTTTGAATGATCAGATGATGAAAAATCAATTTTTAAACCAATATTTACTTCTAATTCTTTGTGTAATCTTTCTTTTATTTGTCTACTTGTTACAAACTTTCCGTCATGACCTGCAAATGGAGAATTGTTTACTAAAAAATTTAAAACTATTGTTGGCTCATCGATACTAATATCAGGAAGTTTTTCTTGATTTTCATTCTCACAAATTGTCTCTCCAATAAAAATATCTGGAAGTCCAGCAATCATTACAATATCTCCAGCACAAGCTTTATCAACTTCTTTTCTATTTAATCCTTCAAATGTAAATAGTTTTGTGATCTTTCCTTTTCTTATTTTATTTTTATTGTTTTTTATAACAACTTCTTGTGCCTGACTAATTTCTCCATCATAAATTCTTCCTATGGCTAATCTTCCCAAAAAATTGTCATAAGCCAAATTAAATGGCTGAATCAAAAGTGGTTTTTTATTTTTATCACTTCCTGATGCAGGATTGACTTTTTCTAAAATCAAATCAAGTAGAGGAATTAGGTTATCTGATTCATGATGCAATTTTGATTTTGCAATTCCTTCTCTTGCAATAGAATAAATTGTTGAAAAATTTAATTGTTTATCATCTGCCCCTAAATCCAAAAATAATTCATAAACCATTTCTTGAACCTCGTCTGGTCTTGCAGCACTCTTATCAATTTTATTTATCACAACAATTGGCTTGAGTCCCAATTCAAGAGATTTTTTTAAAACAAATTTTGTTTGTGGCATTGGTCCTTCTTGTGCATCAACAACTAAAATAACACTATCAATTGACCGCAAAACTCTTTCAACCTCAGAACCAAAATCAGCATGACCGGGGGTGTCTACTATATTAATTTTTGTATCTTTGTAATAAATAGATGTATTTTTTGAATAAATTGTAATACCTCTTTCTTGTTCAAGTGCATTACTATCCATACTAACATCTTTTCCGCTCATTCCTGTTTGTTGCATAAGCGCATCAGTTAAAGCGGTTTTACCATGATCTACATGAGCAATAATAGCAACATTTCTAATGTCCATAAAAATGAAAATTGCCAAAGGCGAATATTAAATATTATTATGCCATAATAATATATTTTAATCAAAAAGTCAAGTATTTTACAAAAAAACACTTTAATTAAATAAAAAAGGGTCATAGAGGATTTCCATGACCTAAAATTAGAGGCGAATGTGAAGATTTTACTTCCAACGAGCAATCGCTCATTCTCCAGGTATTACCCTAAAGCACCCGCCATATTCAAATATACTAAATAAATAAAAAATTTCTGTCAATATGGCTGAAATAAAACCCCAACTTTAAAATTCTTAAACCCTGAGCTCTATTCTATTGTAACACTAATATGGTCTGCCATTTTTGGTGCCTTTTTAACCCAAAATGGAGTAAATTTTACTTCTATATTTTCAACTCCCGGAATTACTCTAAAATAATCAATTATTTCTTCTTGCGTTAGGCCTTTAAATTTTTCTGTATTAAATGCTTCTGAATTTGAATCAGAAACAATATTAGCAGATAATTCTGATTCTATTGTTGCGCTTTTCTCATCTGCAACATAACTAGCTACATTATATTTAAATGAATTTTCATCATAATTCAAAAGTTTTTGTCCCTGAGATAATTGTTTGTCTAACAATGATTGAGCTAATTTTAATAATTCTTCCTTATTAAAAACAACTCCCACTATTTTTAATTTTAATGTGTGTTCAAAATTTGGAACCTTTTCATCTAGTTGCTTGTTTGATGACTGCGTAATAATTTCAACATGTATATCATTTTCATTAATTTCCTCTCCCTGATTTAGAACATCTTTCATTTTTGAAATTGCTTCTAGCTTTAATTCATCTGTTAATATTTGTTGTGCCTTATCAAAATCCTCTTGAGTTATTTGATTTATCGTGATGCTTTCTTTTGTCATAGCAGCATCCAATTCTCCATAAATATATTTTTGTGAATCATTATTAAGTCCCGGGATTATAAACTTTCCAGGAAGTTCAGCATAATCCTCACCAATCTCTTCTGCAATTACATAGGCGTTTATAGAAGCATTTCCGGGGACTATAATTTTTTCCTGAATTCTAAAAATTTTTCCATTTTGTGACTGAAATCTAGTTTTTGCAATCAGGGTTTGAGG
>JAQVMR010000019.1 GCA_028703545.1 Patescibacteria group bacterium | reverse complement strand
CTGTTTTATCCTTTCAATTAATTCACTGGCTTCTTCCATTATTGTTAAATCTGCTGCAAAATTTGTATCAAAAACTTTTTTGAAACCAACTTTTTTAAGCGCACTTACCATTTGTTTGGTTACAGACATTCCAGGTTCTAATCCGAATTCTTCACCAAGAGCAACTCTAATTGAGGGAGCCGTTTGTGCTATTACGTGTTTTGTTGGGTCTTTTAATAATTCTTTAACTTCTTTATAAAATTCTTTTTCTCTGATTGCATTTGTCGGACAAACCAGTGAGCATTGACCACAACCGACACAGTTTGTGTCAGCTAATTTTTTATTTAATGATTTTGAAACAACGGTTGCATTTGCTCTGTTTTTATAAGAAATTGCATTTACTGTTTGAAGTTCTCTGCATTTTTGAATGCATCTTCCGCATAAAACGCATTTTTCAAAATCTATGACAATTTCATGAGAAGAATCATCTAACTCTTCTGAAATATGTGGTTTAAATTTTAATTCCTCAACATCTGGTAAATTTTCTAATTCTAACCATTTTCTAAACTCCTCTTCTTTTTCAAAATTACATCCTATTAATTGAGCATTTATTTTTCTTTGTTTTTGTATTTCAGGATTATTTGTTTCAATTATCATGCCCTCACAAATTTCATTATTACAACTCGTCATAAATTTTCCATTTACCATAACTACACATATACCACATCTTCCCTCTGACCTTAAATCTGGGTGATAACAAAGACTAGGAATTTTTATCCCATTTTTTAGAGCTGCCTCAAAAATTGTACATTTTTTATTTATTTTTATTTTTTTACCATCAATCGTTATTCGCATTTTATTCTATTAATTTATCGAATTCATTTTTAAAATATTTTATTGCTGATTTTAGTGTTGTTGTTGAGCTTTTTCCTAGTCCACACTGAGATCCATTCGGAATAAAATCAATTAAATCTTCTATTATTTGAAACTCTTCTTTGGTCCATTTACGTTCTAATATAACCTGAAATAATTGCAATAATCTAAAATTTCCCTCCCTACAGGGGAGACATTTACCACAGTTTTCATCATTAAAAAATTGAGTTATTGATCTGCATATATCAGGAATATTTCTATCATGATTTACAAAAATTATTCCTGTTTGAAAAAAATTTCCCGTTTTTGCTATTTCCTTACATGAGAGAATTAAATCTTTTTGAAATGGAAGGCAACCACCTGACGCACAGAAGAAAATCGCTTTTGGATCTATGGCTCCGACTTTTTCTGATAAATACTTTAGTGTGATACCTTGTTTTTCTTCGTAAACTCCAGGATTTTGAACATCACCGGAAATTGAAAAAAGTATATTCTCATTTTCATAATCATCTTCGAAAACCAAACTAACCCTACATAAGGTTTCAATATTATTTATACATGTTTTTTCTCCAAATAAACCAAATTCATTGGGATATGGTGGTTTGTGTCTGGTTTCTGCTCTTAAACCCTCAATACTATTTAGAATCGCTGTTTCTTCTCCGCATATATACGAACCAGCACCAATTACGATCTGTATGTCGTATTCCGATTTTTCTTTTATTATTTTTTCTAAAGCTGTTTTAAATTTTGAATACTCTTCTCTTAAATAAAAAAAACATTGTTGTGCTTTTAATGCATGCATAGCAATATTAATACCCTCTATTGCGAGTTCAGGATTATTTTCTAAAATAAATTTATCCTTGAATTTCCCTGGTTCACTTTCATCAGCATTACAAATTAAATATTTTGAGGGTTTACACATTTTCCATTTTAATCCAGTGGGAAAATTAGCACCCCCTCGACCACAAAGACCCGACTTTTCTATTTTTTTTATTACACCCCCCGGTGATATTTTTTTGGCTTTTTTGAAATTTTCAAAATTTGTTTTTCTTTTTATTTGCATTGTGTTACCTATAGGCTATTAACATTTAGTTTTCAGTAAAGGAATATTATAATATTTTTTGTTCTTTAAATATTTGTTCTAATTTTTTTTCTGTTAAATTTGTAAATAAATCGTTATCTATCATCATAACAGGACCCTTGTCACATTCACCCAAACATTGACACGACTCTAATCTAAATTTTTTCTCATCTTGACCTATTTTTGTATTTAATAATTTTTCTGCAACGCCTAGTAATTTTTCCCCATCTTTTATGTGACATGTTGGGCTATCGCAAATTTTAATTATTTTTTTAGGACCATTTAATAAATTAAATTTAGAATAAAAAGAAGTCGCTTCATAAATCTCAGCTGGTGATTTAGAAAATTTTGAAGAAGTTGCTATAATGTCTTCTTGAGTAATGAATCCATTTTTATCTTGAATTTTTTGTAGGTGTTGTAATAAAATTTCCATAATAATATTTTGTAATTTTATTGTATCATAAAACCCAGTTTTTTATAATAACTGGGTTTTATTTATATAATTTTATAGTGAATTTATTTTATCTTTCCGGGACATTCCTTCCTTATTTGTTTATAAAGCTTCGAAGATTGTTTTGCTGCTGTATTTGCTAATTTTATAATACTATTGGCGGGTTTGTAATTATATGAATAATTAAAGGCGTCGTTTGGATTAGTCCATGCATTTTGTACAAGACCTATGCTTTTGTATGTATGTTCATTTAATGATCCAATTTGCCCATTTAAACTAGTTAATTTATCTTTGCATGTAGGATTAGCCTTTAAATCATAATTTTCTGGATTGTCAGCCCATTTTTTGAGTTCAGTCCATAATATTTTATATTTATATGTTTTTCTATATAGATTTAGGTCTGTTACTATTCCCTTTATTGAATTTTTTAAAAATTTAACAGCTGTTTTTAATTTATTTTTTTGGGTTGTTAGCTCTTCTTTTGTTGTTATGTAAACTTTTTCACCATATAACTCTTTTAGATTTGTTAAATTGCGTCTTGTGTCATAAACTTTTCTCATTAATATTTCGAAATCATCTTGATCAATTACATTTTTATATTTTTGAATTTTTTTGATTATTTTTCCATTATCTTCAAGTTGCTTACTCAAACTGTCAAAAGATTTCTTATATTTTACTTTTGTTTTATTCCATTGTTGTTCTATTTCTGGTGGTGGCGGTGTGTTGGCATCTTCCGACGAACCCGATGATGGATCTGCTGCAAATGATAGCATTGGAAGAAGAATAAGCAAACACATCATTACTACTAATAATTTATTTATTTTCATAATTTTTTTTAATTATTAAAAATATATTAAAATATTTATTTTATTCTTCTATGCTATCAATTTCTTTAATATCTTCATCAGAATCAATTTCATTGTCTATACTATCAATATCCGATAAAAGTTGATCAATAATATCCATATCTTCTGTATCTTCTGTTTGATTGAGCTGTTGTCCAATTTCATTATTTTCATCAGTGGACCTATCTTCACTTTCTGGAAAACCCATATTTTGGTTTTGTTGTATTAAGTCTTGTTGTTCTTGCAATTTATTCTGTTTTGTACATCCAGTAATTGTGAAACAGAATAGAGCAATCATAAATAAATAAAGAGCTTTTTTCATTTTTTTTTGTAAGCCTCGTAAGTGTTGAGGTATTTTAATTATTAATTATATATTAATTATACTATGAATATTTAAATTTCATAGACCTTGACTGCAATATATTAATATTGTAAGATTTTATCGGAATAAATTATGGGAGGAAGTAAAATGAAAAATGATGATAAGAAACAAATCTTATCACTTAGTGATCAGCAAACTGTTTATCTACAGCTTGCACAAATTATTAAAAAGAATCGCTATCTTTATAAAAGAGATGCGAATAGGAAAATTGTCGATAGTATAATGAGGGTTTTTGACCAACTAGATTTAAGTGGTTTAGATGGTCACGGAATTTATTGGCCAAATTTACCATTAAGATTTCTTAACCTTCAGGACATGAACTTATTTAAACATAACTTCTATCTTGAAAGTGATGTTGAAATACTAGATCCATTCAACAAGGAAGCTCTTTTTTTTCGACAAAAGGAAAGTCCTTATATTGTAAAAATGGTCAAAAGGGGCGGTAATATAATGACGCCACTTGAGTTGGCAACATTTCTTCAATTTAATTTAATAAGCCATTTATCCGATGATTGTTTTGCTGTTGACGGTGGTTTATATTTTTCACTTAATCCCTATAATTGTAGGAGTGATAAGTGCATCTGGCGTATACATAAAGAAAAGCCAACAAGAAAAATAAAAAAAATCCAAGTTACAAGATCGGCTTTGTAACTAAGATTGTGTAATATCAACTGATCCAGAAATGGGTCAGTTTTTATTTTTATATTCTTTCAGTAGTTGTGCTGTTGATATTGGAAGACAGTTTTCTTTTTTAATTCCCAGGGCTTTTGCATATTCATAGATCATTTCTAAATCATTTGCTTGAATTTCAAAAAATTCTGGCACGTTACTATATTTATCGTAATATTGATCAAATTTAAAGGTTAAATCTTTTAATGTGTAAATTGCTCTGTGGAATCTAGTTGATTCATATTCTACCAACCCCAATGATTTAATTATATTTTTTGTTTCATGAAAATCTGAAGTTGAAAAACTATATTCTTCGCGAAATTCAATGGCGGAATTTGTAATAGGTTTTTTAACAGTTATAAGAGTTCTATCTTCTATTTTTCTTACAATTAATCTTGATTCATTATTTTTATCCCGATCTTCTTTTACATCAAAAAAGGAGGCACATATTTCACCTTCAAAATTTTTTATAGCACCAAGAGCTACAAGTTTTTTTTCTATTTTTCCCCTATCGATCTTTAGAATTTTTACTCTTACTTCTTCCATACAGATTGGTAATTATTTTTTAGCTATTGTTGATTTACCAACCACCGGACGCACCTCCTCCACCAGATCTTCCACCACCAAAGCCCCCAAAACCACTCCCAAAACCACTCCCAAATCCTCCACCAGATCTTCCACCACCCAAGAACCAAAATCCACCACCAGTTCCAGATTTACCGCCGTTTTTTGAGACAATATAATCAAATAACAATCCTAATATTGTTAAAATTATAGTTATTATTATTCCTATTAATAAGCCACCTATTATTAATCCAATTATTGCACCCAATATTCCGCCAATTACACCACCCAACCAAAATGATTTTGTTTTACCAAGCAATTTAGCAAAAACATTAAGTAAAAAAACAAATACGGTAATGAAGAAAAATACAGTGTTTTCTGTTATTTTTGGGCTCGTTTTCTCTTGTGTTTTATGTGATGGTAATGCCATTCCTTGTGTTGCAGAAATTATTTGATCGACAGCCTTATCTATGCCGTTATAATAGTTATTGTTTCTAAATTCTGGTTTCATGGTTTTATCTATTATCCAAAATGATTGTGCGTCTGTTAAATACTCCTCCATTCCATAACCCGTTTCAATTCTCATTTTCCTATCTTCTATTGAAATTAGAATCAAAATTCCATTATCGTCCCCCTTTTTTCCTATTTTCCAGTCTTCAAATAATTTTAGGGAAAAATTTTCTATTGTATCACCGTCTAAATTTTTAATTATTACTACACTAATTTCATTTGTTGTTTGCTTTTCAAAGTCAGATAATTTTTGCTCTAAAGATTGTTTTTGATTTGCTGTTAAAGTATTTGTGTAATCATTAATAAACCCGGTTGGAGTTCCCGGGTTTTTATAAGCGTAAGTTTTATTAGAAATCAATAAAACAGTGATGCACAAAAAAACAAATATTATTTTTAGTGTTTTTATCATAAATTATTATAATTCAACTTTTGGAGCATTTTCTGTACCTTCTTGAGCTTCAAAATATGTTTTTTCTGAAAATCCTAAAATATTTGCAATTAAATTTGTAGGAAGTCTTTTTATCATTACATTAAACGATTTTACTGTGTCATTGTATCTTTGTCTTTCTACTGCAATTCTATTTTCTGTTCCCTCTAATTGAGTCATTAGTGTTTGTACATTTTCTGCTGATTTTAATTGGGGATAATTTTCCATTATAACTAATAGTCTAGATAATGCACCATCGAGTTGAGTTGCTGCTTGAATTTTTTGATCAGTTGTCTGTGCTCCAGTATATTGTGTTCTCGCTTCTGCGATTTTTCCAAATACTTCTTGCTCTTGTTTCATTATTCCCTTTACAGATTCAACTAAATTGGGAATTAGGTCAAATCTCCTTTGATATTGACTTTCTACTTGTGCCCATTGATTAGTCACTACCTCATTTGCATTTACTAGTTTGTTATATGTTGTCCATAAAAATCCAGCAATTAAGACAACAAGAATTAAAATAATTAATAATGTTTTTTTCATTTGTTTTTTATTTATTAATTAAAGTATTTATATATTATATCAAATTTTTTATAGTTTAGAAATAAAATAAAAAATTTTATTTAAAGACACTTGTTAAGATTTTTGATTTTTTGAACGGAAACCTTTTAAAAAAATAAATTTAATTATAAAAAATAATATTAATGGTAGTAAGACGATAAATAGATATTTTTCTATTTGGGAAATGGTTTTTGCATATACCATGTACATTAAACCAACATAAGATCCCATTATTCCTAAAATAGTGGCGCGTATAAAAGAACCAATAAAAGTAATGATTGCAAAGGTTTTTAGAGGGTAACGCATTACTCCACAAAAGCCAGATATTGCTACACCAGGAATTATTGGTAGTAGTCTTAATATAAAAAGAGTAATTTCATCGCCCCTTTTTTTCGTTAATTTTTTTTCTACCCTTTCCATGTCTTCCCAATTTAATCCAAGCCATTTTTTATTTTTTTCAATAAATGGTTTTCCTCCAAAAAATCCAATACTATAGACCACTAGAGATCCAAGGGTTATTCCAAGAGAAACGGGAATTGCTATAATAAAAAAAGTTTCCATTGTTATTGTCAGAAAACCAGCATTTGTCGATAAAAGAAAAAAACCAGCTGTGAGTGGTATTAGTGGAGATGGTATTGGCGCTATTATTTCTTCAATTATTGTAGCAAAAAAAACACCCATTGCGCCATATCCCACTATAATTGGTTGTATATAAGTAGTAATTTGTTCAATCATTTTATTAATTATTTAATTTGTAATTTTTTATTTACTACATGCTTTGTTTTATCTAATTTTTTATCAAAATTTAATCAATATTTGCTAATTTTTTTGTTTTTAAAAATGTTATTTTTAAATTTATATATTTATAATTGAAATTCATACTTGAATTTTTGAAAATAAATAGGATCCAATTAAGAATAAAATAAAAGTTATTATTAAGAGTGTTATTAAATCAGTTGTAAATGTAAATTGATATAATCCTGTCAGGGCACCTCGCAGTCCATCAACCCCATAAGACAATGGATTTATTTTAGAAATTATTTCAATTGATTTTGGGAGGCCATCTAATGGAAAAAGTGCCCCGGATAAGAAAAAAGTTGGCATTACTAAAAAATTCATGATTAATTGAAATCCCTGCATGTCCTCTAAAACAGATGCAATTGAGGTTCCAAGTGCAGTGAATAAAACCGCAATCATAAAAATAAAAATAAATGCAGTAAACAATAAAGAAAAAGAGCTAATTTTGAATCCCAATAAAAGTGAAATTAAAAGAACCAAAATTCCTTGAAAAATTGAAGTAGTTGCCCCCCCCAAGGTACGACCTATCATTATTTCAAATCTCGAAATTGGAGCAGCAAGAGTTTCTTTTAAAAATCCAAATTGCTTGTCCCAAATAATATCCATTCCTGAAAAAATTGCAGAAAATAAAACACTCATTGCAATTACTCCCGGTGCAAGGAATTGAATATAATTTCCCTCGCCCGCTCTTTGAAAGGTTGGTCCCAAACCATAGCCCAGGGCAACTAAAAACAAAATTGGCTGCGACAGAGAACCTATCATTCTAGATTTTGAACGAAGATATCTTTTTACTTGTCTTAACCAAAGTATGTATATTGTATTCATGTTTTTATCTTTTAATTTTGTGATTATGTCTCATTCTCATTCTATCAATACCATTGGTGGATTCTTCTCTTAGATTATAGCCCGTAAAATGTAAAAAAGCATTTTCTAGAGAGTTTGTATTTGCTTTTTGATTTAACTCTTCTACTGTTCCTAAAATTACAATTTTTCCATGATCAATAATTGCAACTCTGTTAGCAACTTTTTCAGCTTCTTCCATGTAGTGAGTTGTAAGAAGAATTGTAATTTTTTCTTCTTTATTTAATTTTTGTATATAATCCCAGATATGATTTCTTGTTTGAGGGTCTAAACCTATTGTTGGTTCATCAAGAAAAAAAATTTTAGGATGATGCAGTAATCCCCTAGCAATTTCCAATCTCCTTTTCATCCCACCAGAAAAAGTTTTTACTAAATAATCTTTTCTATCCCAAAGTTCAACGATATTTAAAAGTTGTTCTATTCGTTTATGTCTTATTTTTTTTGGGACCCTATAAAGAGATCCATGAAATTCCATATTTTCGTAAGCCGTTAATTCATCATCTAAACTATAATCCTGAAAAACTATTCCAAAAGAATGTCTTACTTCGTTTGATTGCTTTTCTGTATCAAATGAATTTACAATAATTTTTCCATTGGTCGGTTTTAAAAGCGTAGTTAACATTTTAATAGTTGTAGATTTTCCGGCTCCATTTGGCCCTAAAAATGCAAATATTTCCCCCTCATTTACACTAAAAGAAATATCATCAACAGCTTTTATTTCTTTAAAATATTTTTTTAAATTTATTACTTCTATTATTGACATATTTTATAATTTAATTTTAAAGAATTGTCTATCGTCTTCATCTCCTTCATTGTCTTTCGCGGGCCTATCTTCAAAAATTCTTTTCCCATAATGAATTCTAACTTTATTGGCGTGATCATTTTTTATAACAGATTCTCTTACAAATGAAATGTATCCAAGTTTTTTTAATTCAAACTCAAGTCTATCCATAAGCTCTATCCCAAGCCCCATTTTTTGATAATCTTTTAAAATAGCAATTGACATTATATGTGCCATTTTTGGTTTTTTTGCAGATCTTCTGGGTTTTGCGTAAGCATAACCAATAATTTTATTATTTTGTAGTTTTAAAAGAACAACAACATTTTCACTCTTAAAAAAATCTTCTTCAAAGTCTTCCTCTTCATAACTTAAATTGTATGAAAAAGCAGAATTTTCTATATATAAAATTTGGTCTTTTATCTGAGACCATTTTGTTTTTTTAATATTCAGAGTTTCAATATAATGTTCTGGTACAGGTTTGAGTTTTTTATGTTTTGTTTTATTTAACATAGTTTAAATTATATCATTTTTTGAAGAGAAATAAAAAAATCAATAGTTAGGTTTAGATTTTTTATAATAAGCTATTTTTATTTATGTTTTGGATTTGGAATTTTGAGGATTTTATAAGTGCATTATCTGGAATTTTAAATTTTTGCAAAAAGAATCATATAATTATGTCCGAATTTTTTGGCGCATTTTGGACAATAAGCGTAGTGTATGTAATAATCTTTGGCTTTTTTTCCTGTTTCTGCCCAATAATTATTTTTAGCGGATCTGCTATTAAGGGATATAAATATAGCCAGCTCAGTGGTGCAAAAATAATACACCATATGGCATTTATTTTTGGTTGTTTTTCTACACTTAAAATTTTTACACAAAAAATAATCAAATATATTAATAATCCTAAATATATAATGCCAAACATTAATGATCCTTCTGGTGCCGATTCATTTAATCCACGCACAAAAACCATACTAATAAAAACAGTCCATAATAAAATTCTAAATTGATTTAAATATTTTTTTGCCTCTTCTTTATTTTTGATATTGGTTTTAGACAAATATTCCTCAACAGTTTCTCTTTCATTATTTATAGAAGAACCTTGAGTTTCAATATTTTTTTTGGCACCCTCTTTTTTTAATTGTAGTGTATTGCTGTTAGTTTTTGCACCACAATGATGACAAAATTTCGTATTTTCTTCTATTTTGACTCCACAATGTTGACAAAACATAAATTTGATATTATTGATTAATATTATATATATATATTTTACATCAATTAAGAACCGTTTAATAGTGATAAACTATTTAATAAATTTAATTTTTGTTATTATTGTTTAATATTCTAATTATAACATTTTTATGAATAAATAAAAAAACAGTAATTGTGAAAAGCACCGTTTTTTAAAAATTATTTTGATTCAAAGTAATGGAATTAATATTATATTATTCGGTGGCTAACCTTATATCTCCACATTTATTTTTTAATTCTACGGCTGCTTTCATTACATCATCAATTTGTGGTTCGTAGGCTGTAATTTCATTCCCATTTTTAAGTTCTAACTTTACTAATTTACCATGATTTTGGAATAAACTTTTTACTTCGCAATTATAAAGTTTAATCAGGGCCACTTCCCAGCTACTATTGGCTTCATTAATAAATTTTTTACCATCGGGTGTTTCACATTGTGGCGGATCAGATTTTGTAATAGAAAATCCAGCATTAGCACAGTCATTAAAGCTTCTAATTGTGTCTAAGAGTTCCTTGCATTTTTCGTAACTAGCCATATCGCTTTTTGGCAAACAATCTTTTAATTCCGACCTGATGTCTAAATTATTTAAAACATAAAGCTTTTCTACTCCAATTTTACCCAAATTGTTGTAGACTTCGTCATTTTCAGAAATTAACTTGCCTATAACAAAAATTTTTGTTCCAATATTAATTGTGCCAAAAATATTGAAATCATTATTTAAATTTTGTAAATGATAATAATAATTATTATTTTTTATTCCAAATACACACAAATCGTTATGAGCTTTATCTTCGTTTTTTAATGGTAGGCATATAAATTCTCCCGAAATGGTAAATAATTGCCCGTCTATTTCTCTCCTTTTTTCAAATTTAAATGAATTTATATTATTTGTTTCCGATATTGTCCAAATAGAATAAAATCTTGAATAAAATTTATGAACAGCAATAAGTCTATCACCAAAATCATTTTGAAAAAAATATCCCGAACCCATCTGTTCTATAAAATCATAACCTTTTTCTTTCATAAAAGACCTAATGAGATCTACGTTATTGCTTTTAGTAATATATTTATTTTTTTCAATGTCTAATTTTACAAAGTCTTTATTACCAAAAGTTAGCTGAGCAATACCTTTAATTTGTGGCCAAGGATTGCCTTCCTGAAAAATTATTGAGGAATAGTTGTAGATCAATACCCCAAAAATAAAACTAATAATTGCTACCATTATGGTTTTATTTTTTGCTAGGAATTTTAAAATCATATAATTAATTTATTTATCATAAAAAATAAACAGCCTATCTATGGTTGTTTTGAGTGATTTTGCTACCTCGTGAGCTAGATTAAGAGATGGATTGTATTTTCCTTGTTCGAGAAAAATAATAGTCTCGCGTCTAACTTTAGCCATCTGGGCTAACTCTTCTTGAGTAATACCTAATTTTGTCCGCAAATCTTTGATTCTATTTTTCATTATTGGAATTGTGTTTAATATAATATTTAAAAATAATTGAATAAGTGAGCATCAAAAAACAGATAAAAAAGGCAAGTGTCATAGCCATTGGTTTGTAAGATAAGTTTTTATCGCTTAGAGCATAAAATATAAACATAACAATTACGCCAATCCAAGAAGTTAGTTGAATGGCAAGTAGGGCTGACTTTCCTCCGATTTGATAATCTCTCTCGTCTTCTATTACACCCACTACTTTTTTTCTTAAATATAAGAGTAACAAAGGTGATATACACAAAACCGCAATTGGAATAAAAAAATTATCTAGGACTAGAGATTGACTAAAAATGAACGCTATTATAAAAACTATAGCAAGTTTTATTTTTTTATATTTTTTAAGAGTCATATTATTTATTAATTATTTATAACCATCTTTAATGTTAGAAAAATATAACATTGTTGTCAAGTGGATAAGCAAACAAACAATCGTTTACTTGAAAATACTTTTTATTATGGACCATTTGAATATCCTAAAGGAAGTGGAAATTGGTATCAAGGAAAACATGAATCAATAATTACAAAAGAATTGTTTGATGCAGTTCAACAACAAATGAAAAACTCTCAACTTGTAAGACGTGAAAACATTGAATTTGCTTTTACTAAGATTACGAAGTGTGGTTTATGTGGATCTGGAATTTCAGCAACTGAAAAATTTAAAAAACTTAAAGACGGATCTTACAATAGACATGTGTATTATGGATGCACTAAAGCACGAGATAAAAATTGTAAATCTGGGTATATAAGTGAAGAAGAGTTAATCAAACAATTACAAAAATTAGTGGATTCTTTAAATTTTAAAAAGATCTCAGTCCAAGACAAGATTAGATCTGAAATAAAAAGATTTAAGAAGTTTCAAGTCCTAGCAACTGGTAAAAATGATAGTATCGACTTGATTGACGTCGATACTAGAAATTATATAAAGTTTTTGTTAAAAGAAGGCGATGATCAAGAAAAACGAGATTTGCTTACATGTTTAGACTGTGAGATTAAGTTGAAGAATAAAAAGATTTAGATTGATTAATAAAGATTATTTTGATCGTTTTTTATTAAATAACTCTATTAATAGCATTTATTAAATCCTGTGGTTTTGCATTGCCTTTAAATATATAATCGCTTGCACCTAGTTTTTTTGCTTTGGCTCTATCTTGATCGGTATTTAAATTGCTAAACATTATAATTGGAATATTTTTTAATGATTCTTCTTTTCTAATTTTTTCTAAAAACGTATATCCCTGTTCAGCTACAACATTAATCATTCCGCCCGCTTCTTTTTTTCTTATAATTATATCTAAGACTATCGCGTCTATATTTTTTGTTTTTAATATACTTTTTGCTTCGTCTATGTCATATGTTGAATAAAATTCATATCCATGTTTTTCAAGATAAATTTTATATAAATCAACAATGCTTTTTTCATCTTCTATAAACAAAATCGAACGTTTTTTGTATTTATATTTTTCGTAACTTGTTTTATATTTTCTTTTATTTCTTGATTTATTGATTTTGTATTTGATATTTGTAAGGTAAAGCTGAAAGTAGTCCCCTTACCCATCTCAGAATTTTCTAATTTTAATTCTCCCTCGCTATCTTCTACAATACTTTTTGCTATATAAAGCCCAAGTCCAGATCCATCTGGATGAATAGACGAAGCTGCGGATCCTCTAGAAAATTTTGTAAATAACCTTTCCTTATCTTCTTCCGATATTCCACAACCAGTATCAGAAATAAATATTTTTAGAAAATCTTTGTTATTATTATTTACTTTTTCAAATCCAACATTTATCGATCCTTTTTCTGTGTAAAAGACTGCATTGTCTAATAAGTTTGAAATGACATGGGTAATTTTCTTCTGATCACACAATACTTTTGGAATTGCAAAATATGGCTTAATAAAATTTATTTTTAAATTTCTGGTTGTTGCTAATTTTAAGTTCTTTTTTTCCTTTATCATATCGTTGATTATTTTCTCAATATCTGTTTCAATTAATGTCATTTTAACTTTCTGTCCTTCAAGCTCAAAAGCATCCCAAAACTCAGAAATTGTACTACTCATTCTTTCTAATCCACTTGATGCTATTTCTAACCCCCTATCAATTTCTAATGATTTATCTTCCATCATAGCAAAAGCATTTTTCATTATAGATAAAGGTGTATTTAATTGATGATTTACAGTGCGTAAAAAATCACTTTTCATGTTTAAAAGTTCTTCTAAATGTTCATTTTTTTGCTTAATATCTCTTGTTTGCTCTTCTACTTTATATTTCAGCTCTTTGTTAAATTTATCTAACTGTCTTTTTTTATCATTTATCTCGTCATATAATCTCGCATTTTCTATTGCTATAGATGCCTGAGAACCCAAAGCACTCAAAAGCTCTAGATCTTCTTTTGTGTATGCATCTTTTGATAATTTAGCGCCCAGAACAATAATACCTATCAAATTGTTATTGCCTATAAGTGGTAAACACAAAGATGCTTCAATGTGCTCCATATAACTTTTTAGATCGGAAAACCCTTTAGAATCTTTTTTTGTCTTTGCATCTCTAGACAATAGACTTAACTCATCCAATAAAAGAACACTTTTTGTTTTTTGTAGATATTGTGTAAGAAAATTATCTTGCACCAAGCTAATGCCATTTTGTTCATCAAAACCAACTGTCTTTGCTATTTGATAATGAATTGGTTTTTCATTTATATTAACAAGAAGCACTCCTGCCCTATTTAAATTCATAGTAGATTTAATAGTTTCTACTATAAGGTTAATAATTTTATCTAAATCATTATATTTATTTAATTCTTGACTTAAAAATATTAAAGAATTTTGATAATCGGTTAAATTCTTAAAAAAATATTTCTTAGAAACATTCTTCAATAAAGCGCTGAACAATGAAAACAACGTTACAAATCCTATTGCTATAAATATGCCTATTAAATAAGATGTATTATTAAATATTCCACTTAAATAAGATGTATTATTAAATATTCCACCAAAAAATTTCAGATATATTCCTGCTATTAAATAAAAAAGTCCATAAACAAAAATGGATTCCAGAAAATAAATAAATATTTTTCTAATAATAATTCTGATGTCCATCAATCTATATCTTGTTATTGCATATCCTGTAAATCCTATAAAAAATAGAGTCGTTGATGGACCCAGTGAACTTGCTCTACTATATCCTAAGGATGGTAAAATCAAATTTAACAATACACCCAATGTTATTGATATTAAAACACCAATGAAAAGATATTTAATCTGATACCTCTCAATTCCAGAGCTTTTTTTATAGCTCTTAATAATATTTACAAAAGACCAAGAAATATAAACTGCAAATAAAACAGCTATTCCCCAATAAAGTGGTCCTGGGGTAAATTTTGTTCCCCATGATTCTATTTTAATATCAGTTACATTTAACCTAGTTGGGGCTAAAATTATAATAAGCAAGCTAGGTATAAAAGCAGAGAAAAGTTTTGATTTTGGAATCTTTTTGTCCAGTGGAAACACAATAGAAAACCATAAAAGAAAAAATGCTATTAATGCTGGACCAATGATGGACATCTTTGTCCAAAATAATGCTATACTATGACTTTTAGATAAATCTGCCATTAAAACAGATAAAGTCCAAAAAGCCACAAGAAAAGATAGCACAGAAAGTATTCTGTTTTTTCTACTTTTAAAATTTTGAAAAAATATTACTAACCCTAGAAAACAGGCTAATAGTATTGTAATGATTGGAAGAATCAAAAGGTTCATTTTCTAAAAATTATTTTTTAGCGGGATGAATATATTTCTCTCCTCTTAAAAAATGTTTCTCTTCTATTTCTTTTGGTTTAAAGATTTTAACTGTAAATTTTCTTACAATATCTGGATTGTACTTTTTACAACTATATATATCTATTGACGCAAAATATTGAGGAGTTAGCGTGTGAATAGAAAATCCAGACTCAACGATGGGAATCCATCCAGAAATACCAGCCTTATCTGGATATTTAATCGGATCCGTATAAACAATAAATGGTTGAGATTGTTTATGTACTTTTATCAAATCAGCTAAATCGTTTAAATACTTATAGCAAATATCCATGCTATCAAGGGCTTTAGGGTCGCATCCATAAAGATCTAAAACCATATGATATCCAAAAATTTTTCTAGATTTTTTCATGCTTTTTCTTGTTGACATAATTATTAAAATATGCTAATATTATTTATTAACATAGTAATTATACTATAAAACCAAGGAGGAGTAAAATGACCAGGAAAAAACAGAACTTTTTATCTAAGTTATATTTACTTCTTTTTTGGACAAAGGAAGTAAAAAGTAACAAAGATAGATGTCTATTCGCCCATCTGTGGCAAAATACTTGGCTTGATCAAGAATATGCAACAGAAGCTACAATTCCAGAATTAATCAAGCATTACCAAAAATATGATGAGAGTTCAAAAGACTTTATCCTCTATTTTCTTGGTAAAGCCATAGGAACCGTGAGATTGGTTCTTGGAAGAAACTTGCCTGTCACAGCAGATTTTGAGATCGATGATAGTCAATACAAGGATATTGCCAACATGGAAGTAACTCTAATGACTCTTGATCGCAAATTTCAAAGGAGATCGGAAGAGCACA
>JAQVMR010000071.1 GCA_028703545.1 Patescibacteria group bacterium | reverse complement strand
TCAGATTCAATTTTTTTAATATCTTGACCAGTATGAAGTGCGAGAATTTTATTTAATTTATCTTTTATTTTTAAAATTTGTTCCGCCTTTATTTTTATATCAACTGCTTGTCCTTCCGCACCACCCATTACTTGATGAATTAGAATTTCTGCATTTGGAAGTGCAAATCTTTTCCCTTTTTTACCGGCCGAAAGTAAAACCGCAGCCATTGAAGCAGAAAGTCCAACTGCAATTGTTGACACATCAGATTTTATAAATTGCATTGTGTCATAAATTGCAAGCCCATCTGTTACACTTCCTCCGGGACAATTGATATAGATTTTTATATCTTTATTATTTTCAGAATCCAAAAATAATAATTGTGCAATTATTGTATTTGCAACTCCATCATCAATTGGCTGACCCAAAAAAATTATTCTTTCTTTTAATAGTCTTGAATATATATCGTAGGCGCGTTCACCCATGTTTGTTTTTTCAATTACTGTTGGTATTAGATACATATATTTATTTTTAATTTATTATTTATAATTTTAAATTGATTTACTATTTGATTATTTTCAATTATTAAATAATAAATAGAAAATCAATTGAAATTTGAAAATTGGCAATAGTAAATTATTGTACTATTTGCCATATATTATTATTAAATACTAATTTGCCACTTATTTCAAATCCAGCTGCTTTTTTGTGTCCACCACCACCGAATATTAATGCAATTTGTGAAACATCAACATCGTCTCTTGTGGTTCGTAAGCTTCCCCTTACTCTTCCAATTCCATTGTCTTTTAAAACAAGAGAACACTTTATATCACTCGATAAATTATTTAAATAATTTGAAATTCCCTCCGTTGCCTCTTCGTCTAGATTAAATTTTTTTATATCATCTGCAAAAACAGCGGTTATAACCATATTTAATTCTTTACTATATACAATTCTTTTTAAAACCTCTCCCCAAAGTTTTAATACATCAACTGTTTTATTAAAAATATGAGCATTTAAAACTTGATTTATGTTTGCGCCAATCTTTAAAAGTTCTGATGCTGCCTCAATGGACTGTTGTGTTGTCCCCCCATTTGTAAAATTATTTGTATCGGTTAATATTCCAGTTAATAAACAAGTGGCAGTACTTACGCCTATTTCATATTTTAATGATTTAAAAATTAAATAAATAACCTCTGCAGTAGAAGAGGCTTCGCCAATAACAATATTTATATTTCCATAATTGTTATTTGTTACGTGGTGATCTATATTTATTTTTCCAAGTGGAAATTTTTTATTTTCTAAAATTTCTTTTATTCTGGTCATTCCAATGTCAGCACAATCAAGCATTATACAAGAATCAAATTCATTGTTTGTGATTTTATTTAAATCATTTTCTATAAATTGAATTTCTTTTATATAATTATAATTTTCAGGAACAACATCAACACAAAAACAAGTAATTTGTTTTTTTAAGTCAGCCAGATAATTTCTCATAGCTAGAATACTACCTATGGCGTCACCGTCGGGTTTTCTGTGCATTATCAATAATATTTTATTGGAAGCCAAAAGAGATTGTTCTAGTTTTTTTACTTCTTCACTTAGCATATTATTTTAGTTCGTCTTGTATTTTATCTAGAACTTCATAAACATCTCTTCTTTTTTTATCTCCCTCATCAATGAAGAATCTTAATTTGGGAATTGTATAAAACCTTATTTTTGATTTTAAACTTTTCTGGATTGACTGTGAGTTGGTTTTTAAAATTCTTAGGGCTCTATCTTCGTGCGTATCTGGAATTGTTGTAAAATTTATATTTGCAATTTTTAGGTCAGGTGTTACAGAAACATTTGTTATAGTTACAAAACATCCGGGTATTTCAATTTCTCTTTCTATTATTTGAGAAATTAAACTTAATAGTTCTGAACTAACTTGTTCTGTTCTTTTTGACATGTTTATGAATTTTTTTCTGTATAAAATTCTAATATATCTTCTGTTTTTATAATTGTTTCCCCTGTGAATTCAATTCCACATTCTACACCACTGGAAACTTCATTTACTTCCTCTCTTCCACTTTGCAATCCCGTAATTTTTCCAATTGTTATTAGTTCAGCACCTCTTAACACTTTGACAATTGTATTTACAAAAATTTTTCCTTTTGTAATTCTTACGCCAACAACCATTTTTTTAGGAAGTGTTTTAAAAATTTTTAAAACTAGTCCCTCGCCTATTTGCTCTCTTATCATTTGTGGAATTATCATTTTATCAATTTTTAGCTCTAAATCTTCTAGTAGCTTATAAATAATTGTGTAGTTTTTTATTTCAATATTTTTTTCTTTTGCCATTAATTCCGCATTTGGATTTGTTTTAACATGAAATCCTAAAATTATTGCGCTTGATGATTCGGCGTCTAAAATATCTTTGTCTGTAATGTTTCCTAAACCACTTTTTATAATTTTTACATTTACTTCTGGTTTGCTAATTTTTTTAATAGAATCAATTATTGCTTCTTTTGAACCAATAACATCTGATTTCAATATTACATTTAATTGCAATTGTGATTCATCTTCTTTTGTTTCTTGTGGGTTTGTGCTTGTGGTTGTCTGTAATTTTATAGTTTGTTTTTTTAGATTTTTATATTCATTTCTATCAATATCAGCATTAAATATATCTCCAACGTGAGGAGCCCCTTTAAATCCCAAAACTGCAACTGGTGTCGATGGGGTTGCTGAGTTTAATTTTTCTCCTTTATAGTCAATCATTGATCGAACTTTTCCGCTGATGTCTCCTGTTATAAATTCATCTCCCAGTTTTAGAGTTCCTGTTTGAATTAAAACTGTTGCAATTGGGCCTAAATTTTTATCAACATGAGATTCTATAATTGTTCCAATTGCTTTTCTGTTTTCATCAGCATGCAAATCTTCCATATCAGATAATAAATTTATCATTTCTAATAATTCTTTTATGTTTTTGCCTTCTTTTGCTGATATTGGAACACAAATTGTTTTTCCACCCCAATCTTCTGGAATCAAATTAATTTCAGAAAGCATTGTTTTTGTTCTTTCAATATCTGCTTCTGGCTTATCAATCTTATTTATTGCAATTATAAATGGAATGTTTTCTTTTTGAACTAGTTCAATTGATTCTATTGTTTGTGGTTTTAATCCTTCGTCAGCGGCAATAACAATTATTCCAACATCAGCAATTTTTGCACCACGAGATCTCATTCCTCTAAATGCTTCGTGACCTGGGGTATCTAAAAAAGTTATCTTTCTACCACCAAGCTCAACCTGATATGCTCCTATATGTTGAGTAATGTTTCCACTTTCATTATCAATTACATTTGCTGTTCTTATTGTATCTAATAATTTTGTTTTTCCGTGGTCAACGTGGCCCATTACTACAACAACCGGGGGTCTTTTTGTTTTTTTGGAATCTTTTTCTAAAAGTTGTTCTAGTTTTTGTCCTTTTTCGATGTCCTTTTCAATTTCTTTCTTTTCATTTGAAATTTTTTCTGTTTTAAATCCCAGGTCTTCAGCAATAATTGAGGCGGTATCATAATCCATTGTTGAGTTAAGGGAAATCATTATTCCATTTCTCATAAGTTCTGTCATGACTCTATTTATTGGCATGTTCATTTTTTCTGCCAATTCTTTTACTATAATATTGTCTTCTATATGTATAATTTTTTCATTGTCTGCTGTTGTTTCTTTCTTATCGCTAATTTTTATTTCTTTTATTTTTGCTTCGTCTTCTTGAAATTTCACTTTTTTCTTATGTTGAATATATGCTAGTTTTATTTTATCAATCAAGGAGTCATTAATTTTTATAGCCCTTGCACCAATATGAAAACCAAGTTCAGGAAGCATTTCCAAAAGTTCGTTTGTTGTTATTTTTAGTTGTCTTGCAAGTTCCGTTACATTCATTTTATTATTTTTTTATTGTTCGGTTGCTAAATAGTTAATTACTAATAATAGCTTTTTCTTGATTCAAAGTCAAATATTACAGTTATTTTCATATTTGACATAATTCAAAATATTTTATATATTATCTTATTAAATAAATTTTAGAAAAGCAGATTCATATAATGAGCTTATCAATAGAAAAACAGATAAAGGAATTAGTAAATAATAGTAATAATATTTTACTTGTAATTTCTGAACAATATTCGGGCGATGCACTGTCAGGCGCAATGGCTTTTTATAATTATTTA
>JAQVMR010000070.1 GCA_028703545.1 Patescibacteria group bacterium | reverse complement strand
ATAAAAACAGGGCAAAACTAATTATTAAATTAAATAAAATGGCAAAAATGACAAAATCACAGTTAATGACTGTACTAGCTGAAAAAACAGGTATGTCAAAAAAGGATGTAGTAGCATTCATGGACATACTTGTTGAGTTAGCATATAAAGAAGTCAAAACGGGTGGAGAATTTGTTTTACCGGGATTTGGTAAAATGGTAAAAGCAAGAAGAAAAGAGAGACAGGGTGTAAACCCAGCAACAGGTGCTAAAATTACAATTCCAGCAAAAACAGTTGTAAAATTTAGACTAGCAAAAGCTGCCAAAGAAGCAGTATTATAGATTTTTTGAATTTATAAAAACAGGCGCTGTAGATCTCCGCCTGTTTTTTATGTATAAATTTTATTATATGATAAAGAAAAAATTAATAATTGAGTATTGGGAAATTAATAATACAATAGTTGTCGTAGAAAAAACTAAACAAATCCCAAAAATAAAAAACATCTAAATATGGTCTTTTATTTTTTATTTCAAGCAACCTACCAGTTCCATTATTTCCATCTCGTGTTGTTTAATAATTTCTGGATCTCTAAAATTTGCAGAAAAATCTTTTAATTTCTGAATTAATCTAAGTATTGAGTCTTTGTTTGGGCTTTCAAAATCATCACCAGACTCCTGAAACATTTTTTTAATAATTTCCCTACAATACACTTCATTAGATGATGAAACTTCATCTATTGAAGAATCTGCGCAATGTGCTCTGTAAAAACAATTAACTATTGCGTCTCTAACTATTTCTGGGGTTATTTTTTTACTTGTATCTGCCCCATAAATAAAACTCATATTATTTAAATTAATTATTACATAATTAATTATATCAAAAAATTAAAGATTCTTACCATAGATCTATTGAAATCTTTGGATATATTTTTACTGTTAATACTGACCACTCAAAACTTCAAAGATTTTAACTTTCAATATCCACATCTCTAAAATTAGAAAAATGTTTTTAAGTTCTAAATTATTTTCAAAATTAAATCTCAAATTAAAAAAATCAAAATCATCTTTCAATTTTTTAAACATTTTTTACTATTTGTTTTGTTATTATTTCTTATTCTTGTAGACATATTTATATACTAACTATTTATTATAGTGTTATATAAAAGGAGCCAAATAAATTTGACTCCTTTGTTTAATTTTATACTTTTCTCTCCGGAAAGTAATCTCCGAATTCTTTTACTTTCAAATCTCGACCACAATACCTAGTTCCTTCAATACAGGGACCACTATAACATGGCGATTGGAATATAGAAACAAGTTTATGATCTTTTCCAAGTTTCTCCATTGTAAGATTGCGCAGAGATCTTCCTATATGATAGATCTCTTCCTGTGCGCACCAACAAAGACGTTTACCTTGTTCATGAATAACTGCATTAAAATTAGCGGATTTATGATAAGAAACCATTGCTCCATATGGAACAAGTGAAGTAAAAAGTGCATCCGGAATAATACCATGAAGTGATTTCCAGTTATTAAGCACAGTAAGACAATCTTTTTCTAGAGATAATTCTTTAAGAATTGGTGTTAAATAGAAATTTCCAGTAAAAACCGGTGAACCCCTATCAATAGTTCTGTGTCTTTGATCTTGCCCCATCGTCGCAACGGAAATTTCCAGATCATAATCAATTCTTCCTTTCTTATTATTCATATAGTATGGGCTGAATTGAAGTTTGTCTAACGGAAATGCATCGCTGAATTTTCTCAAAGGGACAAAATGTTTTTCACCTCTTATCTCAAAATTACTGACAACTGGTTTTTCTATCAAACTAGAATTTTGATTAAGAAGTTTGGGGCTCCAGTCTTCTTTCTCAATGTCTTGATTGAAAAGACCCTGCATATCTGGATATTTTTCCAAATAAAGAGAAACCATTTTGCCTGCAACTTCTCTCATTGCTGGATTCCATGCAGTTGCACACAAAGAAGCAAGTGCTATGTCATCAACTGTAAAAACAAGTGCTGTGGGAAATATTGTCGGGAAAAACATTCTTAATTGTTCCTGGGCAATTTTTGGTGCAGTAGTCTTCAAACTTTTTTCTGATAAATTGGGTCTCTCTTGTTTCAAATTTTTTTCAACTGACAGGGTTGCTAAATTAATGTTTTTAAAATATAAATCAATGGATTCTTTGAGATAAGACATTATCTTTTGCTGCGCTTCTGCTGAAATATTATAGAAAGAATTTATATACTGCATAATTTCTGGAATATCAGGATTTTCAAACATCTTTTTACAATATCTCCCACTTCTTTGATCAGAATTATAAAACACATTAACCAAATGAAGACCGAGAGTAACATCAGAGATGGCAATTCCGTCTATAGCAAAAGTCACCCCTGAATGTTCCAGGGTAGTATGATGACCAGTGTCTATGAGCCTTTCATCGATATTAATATTAGATTCTCCAAAAACAGGAAAATCTGGGTTGTAACAAGTCCCAGCAGAAAACTGAACAAGTGATTTTTTTTTCCTGTCTGGGCCTGCTATTAATTGAACTTTGATTGGTGATTGAGACATAATATCCTCCACGTTTAATTATTTTCTAGTATAAGATTATCATTATAACCTTTTTTGTCAAATCAATTTGCCCTTTAGAAATATTTGAAAATCTACTATTATTATAGTATTGATAAAAATAAAAAAATAATAAGAAATAATATAGAAATTATATTTTTTATTTATAACTAAATATGAAAAATTTTAAACAAATAATTTTTTTCATTATAATTGCAATAAGTATTATTTTTTGTATATTCTATTTAAGTAAAAAAAATTCAAAAAGTGAAAATTTTATAATAGATCCTCTAAATTTAATAGAAAAAATTAGCGTAAAACCAAAAATAGAAGAAACCCCAAAACAAGTTTCAATGATAGCTGTTGGAGATATAATGCTCTCTAGAGGTGTTGCTTCAAAAATAAAAAAATATAAAAATTTTGATTATCCATTTTTAAATTTAAAAGAAATTTTAAAATCTACGAATTTTAATTTTGCAAATTTAGAATCTCCGATAATTGCTGGCCGGGCAATAAATACTGGGCAAATGATTTTTCGTGCTGATCCCGGAATTGAAAAAAATTTAAGAGAAAGCAATTTTCAAATCCTATCTCTTGCCAATAATCATATTCCTAATTTTGGCGACCAGGGAATAAAAAATACAATAGAATTACTCAATAATGAAAATATTTTATCTTGTGGGGCTGGAGAAAATGAAATAATTGCTTATACACCAACCCACATAGAAATAAATAAAATAAAATTTACATTTTTATGTTTTAATGATTCTGATGTTGTGCCCCTAAATTACAAAGCAGGCGTAACAAATTACGGAACAGCTTTTATGGATATAAAAAAATTGCAAGAGTCAATAAAAATAGTTCGTGAAAATTCAGATTTTGTAATTGTATCAATGCACTCTGGAACAGAGTATGTAAATGATCCAAACAAAAGACAAATTGAATTCGCTCACAGTGCAATTGATGCTGGTGCTGATTTAATAATGGGTCATCATCCACATGTTGTTCAAACAATTGAAAAATATCAAGATAAATATATATTCTATAGTTTAGGAAATTTTATATTTGATCAAATGTGGTCACAAGAGACAAAAGAAGGATTAATTGTCAAATTTATTTTTGAAAAAAATAAAAATATACAATTTTTAATAATCCCAACAATAATAGAAGATTATTCTCAACCAAGATTTGCAAACGAAAAAGAATCAGCAAAAATACTAAAAAGATTAAAATATGACACGAGTAAAGACTTAAATTTTTTAGAATATATAAATGAGAAAAAAGTTGATTAAATTTTTATAAAACAGCCCTCATTTATTAATAGACCGTTGACACAATAAATAAATACTATATAATTAACATATTAAAAATTTACCCATAAAAACATGGATAAAAAAACATTAGAAAAAATAAAAGAAAAATTACTTATAGAAAAACAGGAATTAACAAAAGAATTAAATAGTTTTGCTGAAAAAAATGATAAAATAGACAATGAATACGACGCCAAATTCCCGGATTATGGCGGACACGAAGATGAAAATGCTTCAGAGGTGGCAGACTTTGAAAGTGATTTATATTTAGAAAAAACACTAGAACTATCACTTAAAAAAATTGACGAAGCTCTAGAAAGAATAGAAAAAGGAACATATGGAA
>JAQVMR010000018.1 GCA_028703545.1 Patescibacteria group bacterium | reverse complement strand
CAATAGCATTCCTACCACTTACAATATTTAATTCTTTTGGTAATAAATTCACGTCGGACCCATCTTCTTCTGGACTTTTTTTATTAAACAAATTATTGAATAAATTTTCTAAATATTTTAAAATATTTTGTTTGGACTTTTTTTCTGATTTATCAGCATCCAAAATGCTTTGCGATTTTTCTCGTTTTTTATCTTTTAATAAGCTTTTATTTTCTATTTTCGGTTTTTGTATTGTATTAAAATCCTCATGCTTTATTTCTTGTTTTTTTACTTTATTACTTATAATATCTAAATTATCTAAATCAAAAACATTCTCATTTTCAAAATCCCCATTATCAAATCCGGGATTGTTGTTGAGACCATTAGAATTTATTTTTTTATTCCTATTTAAATTTTGATCTGGGGTTGAATTTGTTAATGAATTTTTTGAATTATTATTTATCTTTAATGGTGGTTTCCCATTTGTAAACTCTATGCCTGAATTAGAAAAATTATCCTTTTTTTGAAGAATTTTTTGTTCTCTTTTTTTAAAATCATCTGGTAGTAAATTAATGTCAGACATATATATAATTATAATTTATAATGTCCTAAATCACAACTTTTTTAAAACATTATAAACCCAGTAAAAATAATAAATTCTAATGTTTGGTTTTTAGATTATTTATTACCTGTAATTAATTATTATTTAAAATTTGGAAATTAAAAATTAAATTAATTATTATATTTTAAACAATATTTCTTAATGCCAAACCTATTGCAACTCCAAATTTTGGTCCCATTTCATCAAGCACTGGTTCTAATTCTTTAGGATATATTACTTTATGCCATGAATCTCCTATATATACTGGTGAATTTAAAACTTTCTGCAAATAATCTATTAAATTTGGTAAATATGCTGAACCGCCGGTTAATATAATTGAATCTATTGTACTATTGCCCTGTCTTTTATATAAATCAAACACGTATTTTATTTCATTTATCATGGGAGATAAAGTTTCTTCTATTTTTTTGGGTATTGAAATTCCCTCATCAGCGCTTGTGGCTAGACCAAAGTCTTGTTTAAACTGTTCTGCTCTTTCAAAACTTATATTTAAACTCCTTGAAATGCTTTCTGTCATTAAATTTCCTCCAACTTCAATACTTCTATTTAAAATAGGTAATCCATTTTCAACAACGCAAACATCTGTCGTAACAGAACCTATATCAATTATCATTACATTATTTGCGTTTTGGTCTATTAGTGCCCTTGCTGTTGCAAATGATTCAACTTCTAAACTAAGTAAATTAAGTTGTGCTTTTTTAAAAATATCTATATAAACACTTACTAAATTTTTTGGAGCAGCAGTAAGAAGAACTCTTATAAACTTAGATTTTGTTTTTATAAAATCTTTTGTTTTATCAATATTTCCATTACTATATAGTTTTTCATTATGCGTAATTTGATTACTTTTTTCCGATGAATTAATTATTTTCCAATCTAAAATCATATCTTCTATAGGAAATGGTACAAATTTTTTTGCTTCCCATCTTACGGCACTATCCACGTCAGATTTTGACATTTCAGGGAGACTTATAACAGAATTAAATACTGAAAAAATTGGAAGAGCCGCAGAACAATCCTTTGTGGAGACCCTTGATTTTTGAACTAGACTCGCAAGCTTTGTGGCTATAATATCTATATTTGCAGCCGTTTTATTTCTTATAATATCTAATCCTAATTCAGCCATTCCATATGTTACAAGACGCGCTCTGCCTTTTTCGTTAATTAATTGTACTAATTTAATTCCAGATGTACCCATATCTACACCTAAAAAATTTTGTGATTTTTTTGCAAATAAACTCATGCTATTCAATTTTAAATTTTAAATTACAACCCTTAAAAATCAAATAGTTTTAAAAGTTAAAATTCTAAATTTAAAATTCTAATAAGGGGTTATTTGATCCCACCTTGGTAAAGATTTTATTACATCTCCTAATCCTTGGGGTGGATTGATAATATTTCTACCGTCATAAATAATTAATTCTGATGGTTCTCTAAAATCACTTTTATATGTTCTTTGAAATTGAAAATTTTTCGCTAAAAATTGACCAGAGACAATAAGTTGTTTATTTGAAGCCCCTGTATATATAATACCACATTTTGGCTCAGGATCATTAACATTGTCTCCGCACTGTATATCATTACCATTATGATCAACAGCACCCAAAACTATAAATGTTCCCGCAAGACCAGTAACAGATGGATCAATATATAAATCCCCCTTTATTATCCACACTACAGAAGAAAGCTCTTTTACATTATTTATTACATTACTATAATAACGTATATTCCCATTAATTACCAAATCTCCATCTATAACAAAAATACCTGATGCGTTGTCACACCCACTCTTTTCCCAAAATATATAAGCATCATCCATATCTTCTTGTGCTTCTATAGTGAATTTTCCATCTTTAAAAAATTTCCCATCCGGTTTATATATTTTATTATCCAAACACAAATAACCGGGCTCAGGCATAGTATGTTCTATTGTTCCATATTCTCCACCAACAATACCATCATAATCTAATGATCCTAAAACATTTCCATAATTATTATTTTGGCTAGGAAAATTATAATTTACATTCTGATTTAACCACTTACTTGAATAATCAAAACCTATTATTTTATTTTGTTCATTTTTTACTACCATTTGCTCGCTAATCCAATTTGTAATATTTCCATTTGCCTGTATTAAATAAGTTGCATTATATTGTCCAACTGGTGGAACTATAGTATACTCTGTTCCTATATTTGACCTACTATAAATATTTCCATATTGGGCAGAAATATAAGATTTATACAATCCAGCTGAAAGAGTTGGTGAAAATTTTACCCAACCAAGTCCACGCTCTGTCGTATAACCATTTGGATCTGGTCCACTCCAAGCAAAGCCCTTAATATTAGAAGTATTGGTATCAAAAACTAGTCCATATCTTCTACATTCTGCACATGATTTACAATTAGTTTCAGTTCCATCTAAATAACACTCACCACAATCATAGCAAATGTTTATTTTATCAAGTGCATTTTGAACGTAAAAACAAGCAGAACAAAGTCTTTTCTCTGGATAATAATAATTATATATAATCTCATCTTCTGATAGGACTTTTTGATACAATCTAAACATATCAACATATCCGAAAAAATTATTCTTATAATCACCGTCTGATCCTATAATTAAATTTTCAAGGATTAAATCCTTATACTTATCTATCTTAAATTCCATTATTAAATCTTTATTTATATAAAGAGAGATTAATGAACCATTTCTTACAATAACAGAAATTTGATACCAATTATCAGTAAAACTATAATCAATACTTTCGCTTTGTTTCTCAAAATTTAAAGTAATTTTTTTGTTATCTTTTATAGTTACATTAAAATTTAATTCTGAATTTGTATATAAAATACTTTCTTCTCCATTTGATTCTAGTGGATTAATCCATAATTGAACTGAAAAACTCTCCTTATCAATTTTGTAGGCTCCGGTGGATTGTATATAATCATCTCCGTCTAAATATATACAATTATTTACAACTCCATTGGGGTATGAAAAATTTTCATTATTTGAAAATAAATTTCCACGATTATCAAAGCCAGAATAATCAGAAATTACATCGCCAGATTGTTCATCCATTTTCCAATATGAAATTAATCCTGTTTCTACATCTTTTACAGAACAACTTGAGCATTCTAAATATGTTATATCTCCCGCCCCTGGGCTTATTTCTGTATTTGAGTTTAGCGATATCCAACCAACATCAGAATTTACTTTATTAAGACCTATTATTTTTGCCCAACCAGTAATCATATATTGAAATATTCCCTGTGATGGGGAGGAAAGAAAATTAACCTTTGTTTCTCTCGGATTTGGTTGAGTTCCATATCCATTATCACAAGTAGATCCAAAACAAATCCAACCATAGTGACTAGACCACGACCAACCACTTAAACTACCATCGGAATCCATATTTAATCCATAATTAGAATTATGATGAGTATTTATTTTTACTTCACTAGCCATGAGTCCTGTTTCAAAAAATCTAAATTCATCAATTAAACCCGGAAAGCCCATTGTGTAGTTATCAAAAGAATTTCTACTAATCATATTAGCAAGTATAAGTCTTTTATTTATATCAATTGGATCTGAAAGTGTACTATTCAAAGAATTAACACCCAATAGCCCATCACTAACCCCACAACCAGTTTCATTAGTAGAAGAACAATCTTCTGCATTACCAGTATAATTAACATATAATTTTATTTGGCCTGTATCGCTTGATACAAATGTTAAATTATGCCAAGACCCTGCTTCTATATCTATCTCTTCATTGATTTCTGTGTCTCCAAGTCCACAGACAATCCTATCTTGTCTTGAAGAATCATGATACAAATAACAATAATATCTAAGATTTCTATCATCATCAAATTCTCCATTTGAAAAAAGAAATGCTTTTTCATCATCTGCTATTTTTGTTGTATTAATCTTAAACCATAAACTTATTGAAAAATCTTTATCGTCTTCTTTTACCATAAAATTTTCGTTATCAAATTCTATGGCAGAATTATCAAATCCATAAAAAGAAGAATCATAATTAGAGTTTGATTTTCCATTTTTTACATTTTCAAGAGTGATCATCTTTCCCACGAAAGAAGAACCATTAAATATTTGATATTCTCCCAAAAGTGCATTCTCTGAACTATCTTTAACTTTAGTTGTATTTGTAAGAAAATCAGAACCGTCAAAATTCACATCTAAAAATGGTTTTTTTGTAGGCATTCCACAAAAATTTTGATAAGCATCATAATATCTATTATTACAACCCTGAGAAACCCATCCTAACAATGGAGACCAAAACCACCCAGCCATATCATCTCCTCCTATGGCAAAAACATTTTGTCTATTTTTAAAAGATAAAAATAAAATTCCCGAAAAAAGCACAATAACAATTGTGCATAATATAAAAAATTTAATTATATTTTTTTTCATCTTAAATTATATTTTTATTTTTTTCTAAAAAATATTCAACAATACAGCAAATTATAGTTCTCCATTGTTTTGAATTGTGTCTATTAAATTTTTTATATCCTCTTTTGTTGGATTTTCTATAACTTTATTTTTATCTATATTCAAATAATTCTTTTGATCTTTTTGCTTTCTAAAAAAATTAATCTTACCCGTAAGGATAAAAGCAAAAACAACAAAAACTGCAAGAAAGATTATTACAAGAAAAATGAGTAATATTATTTTTTTTCTTTTATTTTCCATGATAATTAATTAATGTTTATTTTTGTGCACACAGTAATTCTTTTTCATTCCAAAAAGTACCATCTGGACATTTACATTCTTCTCCTGTCCATTCTCCACCACTATTTATACATCCCGCCTCTGATAAATTAATACACCTTAATTGTTCATAATCCCACACAAAACCATCTGGACATATACATTCTTCTCCTGTCCATTCTCCACCGCCTTCTTGACATCTGTCGTGGATATTAACACACTGTAACTCTAATTCACTCCAAACAAAACCTTCCTCTTTACATTTACATTCTTCTCCTGTCCATTCTCCACCACCTTCTTTACAAGTTTTTTCATCAACGCCACCTCCAGATTTTACACATTGTAATAATTTTTCATCCCACACAAAACCATCTGGACATATACATTCTTTTCCATTCCATTCCCCACCACTTTTTTCACATCCCTTTATTGCTGGATTTTCAATAACCTCTATTAAATAACTGCCATATATAACAACATCTTCATCTTGAGTGATGACATCAAGATCTATATATCCAACATCATAAGAAGAGACTTCAAATTCGGCTATACCACTTACATTTGTTGTAACACTGGATGGTGATATATCAACCCTGCTTGAACTTTGTAGGGTGACTAATTTTCCAACAACTGGATTTTTCAAAGAATCCTTTAATGTAACAGTAACAGTAGAAATAGACCCATCGTTATAAACTTGAATTGGATTTGCTGTGATACTAGAATGACCATTATATGCTGCTTCAACTTGCTGAATTGCTGTAATTGCCAATTCTATAATGGCATCTCTAACTGCTAAATATTCATCTTTTCTTGAATTAAATTGATTTTTATTTTCTGGAGAATTTTCTATAAAATCAGAAAAACTATCTGGATTATCAATATCAAAATTAGATATTGATATATATATTCTATTTATATCATCATTAATTGTGTTTATATAATTTTGTAATTGAGACTCTGAATTTTGTATATCCTTAATAAATACACTTGTATCCAGGGAACTATTTTTAATATAAGCTTCTGTTGTATTTAATAGTGTTATTAGGCCCTGAATTGAAGAACCTAAATTATTGTATTTACTTAAAATATCTATAGATTCTTTTAATCCTATATATGAAACATATCTATCTCTAAAAAAAGCATCTCTATCTGGTCGAGAAATACCACCAACACCATTAATCCCCTCTAATGTGGTTGTGCTAATATTTGAATTTGGTGAATAATAAAAATCAAATTTTTCTGTTAAAATATTTTTTAAATCATTGTTTAAATATATAAATGACGATATTGTGTTATTTTTAATATTATTAAAATTATTAGCAATGTTTATTATGTTTTGCATGTTCATTGCTTCTTTTGTAGAAAGTTGAAATTCCCCAATACACTGATCTAAAATATCATCAAAATACGGTTTACTTGAATTATTACAAAGATAGTCTTCATTTATTACATCTCCGGATACATAATCAAAACAAATGAACAAAAATACCGCGGAGATGGACACAAAAAACAAATAAAATATTTTTTTCATATATATTTAATAACAATGTATTTCTTCTATAAAATATGCTGGATGTTCTGGTGTGAGGTTGGCGTGTTCGAGAATTTTCCAACTATTTGAAGATAAGTCCCAATAAACATCAAATATTGTATAATAATAATAAGAAGAATATCTCTGTGCTTCAACGAAACTGGATCCTGTGTAACCAAGTTGTATGCAAAATCTATTAGCTGAAGCATCCATATATGAATCAGAACCACTCAAATAAAATAATCCAGTGGTAAATCCGGGTTGTTCATACGCTGGCTCATATATATTTTTTATCGAAGGATATCTATAAACATCTTTACCGGTAACAGCCCAGGGTTCGTCCACAATAGAATAACAATCACCCCAATTCATTAGACTATATTTAAGAGCATTTTCTTTATTAACACATTTAATCCCACCAACCTTTAGAGATGGACCACCCAAACAATCTCCATATTCTGAATCACATACTCCGTCTGCCTCTACCTTTCCTAAAAAATTTCCATTGTTACCAATATATAAACTCCCCATTATATTAACAGATCCGGCTACGTCTAATCTTGCAGATGGAGCAGTAGTTCCAATTCCAATATTACCATAATTCGTTATGGTCATAACATCATTTATATTTTTAAATCTTAAAGAACCAAACTCTGCTGGATCTGGATCACCATATGTACCTCTTTGATATATGGACCATTTTGATAAGCTTCCCGTCTGAATTTTTATTCCAGCGCCCACATTAACATTAGAATCGTTAGTTTTTAAATGTAGGGTTGCTTCTGGAGTACTTGTACCAATACCCAGCCTACCTTCATTTGTAATAGTCATTCTATTATCTACATTCCAAAACCTTAAATCATCTGTTGTATCATCTTGATATATTCCCCACTTTGGACTTGAAATGCTTTGAATATTTATTTCAGCATTTCCTTCAGTCGTCCTTAGATGTAAAATTGCTTCTGGAGCACTTATACCAACACCCACTTTCCCACTCCCCAAAACATTTACTAGGGGCGTTGATGCGTTGCTTATTTTTAACACTATAGCATTATTTACTATCCCTGGATTTGATCCTATATTAATTGTTTCCCCAGATTGAACATGTAAAGTTGCGGGTATCTCAACACCTCCAGATAGTCCACAAGAACTATCATATATATAAGAATTGTCCCCTATTTTTATTCCCTTTGATGGTTCTTGCTCTGCGCCATCACCGTTACACCTAACAGAAATGAGTCCATCTAAATTCATATCAGCAGTTTGGGTTGCTCCAGAAAAATCACTACCACTTCCAACATTCCAAATAAAAGAATTTTCGGAGCTTGGGCCACCCACTATTTCTGTCATACATTCCAAATTTCCAGTCTGTTTACCGGATGCATCTATATCTGAAAAACATAATTTGTTTGTAACTACTGTATTATTTTGAAAAACTGAATTTCCTTGCGTGGAACCTGCTTCGTTAATAACAGTTGAAAAACCAAATGGTGCAAGAATGTGTCCGTCTTTCAAATCCACATATTTTAATTGTGTTGAATCATAAACAATAACCCTACCATCAAATCTTCCCGCCAAACCACCATTACTCACACTATAAATAGAATAAGAATCAACCCCCGTTGAGCTTGCAAAAATACCAGTTCCGTCAATTGTTCTTGCATCAATAGCAATTCCGCCAGAAGGGGCATAAGAATAAATTCCACTCCCAAGTGAACCGTCTCCACTATGAACAACGCTTATAATATCACCCTTGCCACTAGCATTAGAAACTCCACTCAACTTAGCACCTCCAGATAAATTTATAGATCCCCCATTTAAATTTAATGTTGATCCGCCAGACAAATTAATTTTTGAAGTTTCATCAGATAATGATATTTGTGAACCAATACCTAGTTTTAATTCACCGTTTTCATATATATCTAAATTCTCAAAAAGAGCTGGACCATTTAAAACTTTAAAGTAATAATCATCTTCTATTATGGAGCTAGATCCAATTGTAAGTGAACCACTTTTGTATTGAGAAACCGCTCCCTGATTTAGAGGCAAATCAATATTTCCTGCGGGTGGATCAGCATTTGGTTCTGTCCAATCATTTAGAGCATGAACAAAGTTAAAAATAAAAAAAAATGCGACAAATAATATACAAAAAATACTAATGTAAGACGGTTTTAGTTGTTTTAAAAATCTCATATTTTTGTTTTTATTATTTATACATATTATACAATATTTATTTACAATTGTAAAAAATATAGTATAATAATATTATGAATATATAAACAAAATTATGAATATCAATAATTTTGAAAAAGTAGTAAAATTTTTAGCCATTATTATAATAATAATACTTTTTGCTGAGCTTGGAATTGCAATTTTTATTAGTAATAAAAATAAAAGAGTAGAGCAAGAAAAAACAAAAATTGAGCAACAATTAAAAAAAGAAATACAAAAAACAATAAACGAATCAGGGGTAAATGAAACAGAAAAAAAATCTTTAGAAAACCAAACATACAAAGAATCTGTATCAGAAAACCAAACACACAAAGAACCTGCTCAAGAAGCAGATCCACTAAAAATAAACCCTCCGAAAGTACCACAAAGATAAATATTGTAATATATAAAAATAGAGAGACAATGCCTCTCTATTTTTAATAAATATTTTAAAAATTTAAAACACTCGTTACTTCATCTCTTCTTCTGTCTATGTCTTCCTCATTTAAAACTTCTATTGTAATTTTTAAAATTGGTTCTGTATTTGAACCCCTTGCATTAAACCACCAATCAGGAAACTCTACTGTGATTCCATCAATTTCATCTAAAATATTGTCTTTATAGTGACTCCTTATATTGTCTAAAATTTTTGTCATATTATCAGCCGGTAATACAATTTCTGGAAACCTATGCCAACGTTTATTAGAACTCATAAATTCTGATAATTTAAAATTTTCTTCAGATATTGCCTCAAGTATCATAAGAAAAGCAATATAACCAGAGTCAGAATAATAATTCTTTGCATAAGAAAAATGTGCGGAAATTTCTCCGCCCATTATGCAGCTATCTTTTTTCATATGAACTCCCATATTTACATATCCGACTTCTGATCTAATTGCGTATCCACCCATTCTCTCAACATATTCTTTTACATCCTTAGAAGAAACTAAATTATACACAATTCCGCACTTCGGATTTTTTTGAAGCAATTGTTTTGCAAGAACTAATAATACATCATCCCCTGGTAAAAATTTTCCATTTTCATCCACCAAGAAAACTCTATCAGAATCAGCATCATAAATAAATCCAACATCAGCATGCTCAAGCACAACTCTTTCTGATAATTTATGATAAGCACCTTCTCCCAGTGGGTTTGGATTTCTATTTGGAAAATTTCCATCTGGTTCAAAAAATAAAGGAATCAATTCTATTTGTGGTAATCTTTCTAGAATTTTTGGGATCATAATTCCCGCCATTCCATTTCCAGAATCAACCACAATTTTTAATTTTTTAATTTTAGAAAAATCAACAAATGAAAATATGTGATCCAAATAATCTTTCCAAATATCAACCAATTCAATACTTCCAACTTTCTCAGGAAATTGAGTCATTTCGTCTTTATGATTCCACATATCTCCTCCACGAATCCACTCTACTCCACGGCTAATCATTTTAAATCCACCATAAGATCCGGGATTATGCGAAGCCGTAACCATTATCCCACCATCATAATCATATTTACCAACGGCAAAATAAATTACATCAACAGACATAAGTCCAGCATCATAAACATGCACACCGCGAGAAACAAAAGCATCAATAATTGATTTGTGCAAATTAAAAGATGAATTTCTAATATCGCGAGCTATAAAAATTTTCAAATCTTCTGGATTTTTGCCAGTTCTTTTACAAACCAAAGAAAGGTATATTAATCCAATCTCATAGGCACCACTGTCATCTAATTCATCTGGATAAATCCCTCTTATGTCGTATGATTTAAAAACTTGTTTTTGCAACATATATTTTTAAAATATAAATTATAAATTTTAAAATTTAAAATTTTTACCCCCGCTTGTCATTCTGAATTTATTTCAAAATCCCCTCTCAAGTAATTCTCTCTTTAAAATTCTGAATCAAATTCAAGGTGACAAAAAATAAGCAAAAATTTATTTTATTTAACAAACTTCACTATTTCTCTATAAACTTTTTGGTCTTCTCTTTTATAAATCAATGTGGCTCTTTCATTTAAATATTTCTCATCTAACAAATTCTCTTGCTTAAATCCTAATTCTTGTATTTTATCTAAAATTTCTAAATAAAATCGCTGTTTATTATAAATAAAAACTGGCATTGAAATTACAACATTTTTCAATGATTTGATTTTCAAAAAATTTTCAAATGATTTCAAATATAATTTTTCTAATTCTTTAATCTGTTTTTTTATAAAATCCAAGCTCTCGTTTCCCTTCATTGCTTTACCCAAATATCCCTCGCTTACAATACAATCAATTTTTTCATAAAAAATTTCAACTGGTAAATTTAAAACATCCGCCTCAAAAACATTATAATCTAATTTTTTGTCAAATTTATTTTCATACCACTTCAAATTTTCTATACTATTTGAAACTGCGCGACTTAAAATATCAGATGCGATTATTTTTTTATAATTTAATTCCCCAGCCATAAGAAGTATTGTTCCGGAGCCACAAAAGGGATCATAAACAATATCATTTTTTCCAGATAAATTAAGCATTATTTGAGCTAATTTTGGTGGCATCATACCAGAAACCGCATCTATTTTAGGCCTATTATAATCTATAATAGAAAATTTTTCATAATCTTGAACACATAGAGTTTTTGCTATAAAAATATTTTCACCAAATGCAAGAATTTGAAAATCAAAACCATCGGAAATTAATTTCTCTTTGTTTACTATTACAGCTGATAAATCTTGTTTTTTTGAAGTAATAATACGTGATTGAATTTTTTCTTGTCTCAATCTTTTTTTAAGTGCAAATGAATTTCTTGAAAATTCACTAAAAAAAGAATTACTTAAATTATAATAGCTAAAACCTATTTTTAATTTTTTGTGGTTAGCATTTTTAATTAAAAAATCGAATAAAAAATTTTGAATTTTGTCAATCTGATTATTTCTAAACTCTCCATAAATTATTCCTATTTTTATTATTCCACCAAGTCGTCTCATTAAAAAATTTATATCAAGCTCTGAATTTGTATCAATAATTAAAAAAGAATTATTAAATTCTATAACCGAATATTTAATATGAGATAAATTTAAAACTTGAAATATTTCAGATAGTGAAATCTCTGCTGAGTGACCAAGTATAAATGAATATTTATATTTCATATAATTATATTATCTTTATATCTTCCCAAAATCAAGAGACAAAAAAACGGAAAGTTAGAACCTTCCGTTTATAAAATATTATTTTAATGTTCATTTTGAAATTCAAGTTCTTGAATTTCTACTGTTTTTTTAAAATCATCCCGACACCTTGTTAAAGAAATCTTCTTCCGCGGGCAGGATTCTCTTAACTCATGAGCTATTCTAGGAGAAATATCATCTGTTTCCCATGGTTCGCCGTAATAATAAACTAACATATTTCCTCACATAAACAAGATTGTTAAATACTAATTGTGTAATACCTTTATCTAAAAAAATAACTACAAAAGATATTAAAAACCCCAATATATAAATAAAAACAAAATGTTGTGGCATGATAAAACCAAAAATTAATAAAAAACTCAAACCACAAAAAGCAGAAAGCAGCAGTTTTATAATAATAATAAAAACCCTCTTAATACTTTTCCATAAAAACATTAAAATATTCATAATTTCCTCCCATTTAATAAATTGAATATTAATAAAAATTTAAAAAAATGCAATATTGACTTATCCGATAAAAGTTATAATATTCAAACCATAAACAACTTAAAACGAAAAGCGTATGGCCTCAAAAATTCTAACAACGGCCTCATTGGGCCTTAATTCATTTTTGGTAGAAGTTGAATCAGATATTCAAAGATCTCTACCAAAAACCACAATTGTAGGACTTGCTGATACAGCGGTTCAAGAAGCAAGGGAAAGAGTAAAATCAGCAATTATTAATAGTTTTCTGGAGTATCCAAGAACTAGTATTGTTATAAATTTAGCACCAGCTGATTTAAAAAAAATTGGGAATCATTACGATTTACCGATTGCCCTTTCTATTTTACAAGAATATGAAGTTATAAAAAAATGTGATGAGTTTTTAAAAAAATCAATTTTTGTTGGCGAACTTTCATTTGATGGGAGCTTGAGAAAAATAAATAATGTAATTTCAATTTGTATTTTCGCAAAAGAAAATAATTATGAAAATATTTTTTTACCATATGAAAATTCACACGAAGCATCTCTTATAAACGGAATAAATATTTATGCAATAAAAAATTTATCAGAACTTGTAAAATTTTTAAATAATAAAATTAAACTGGAATCAATAAAAAATTTGAATAATTTAGAAAATATTTTTATCCCCGAAAATTTTGAATATAATTTTTCTCTTATTAGGGGACAAGAATATGCGAAAAGAGCTTTTATAATTTCTGCTTCTGGGGCTCATAATATTTCTATGTGCGGAAGTCCGGGTTCTGGAAAAACATTGCTCGCTCGTTCAATGCCAAGCATCTTACCCGATTTATCGGAATCTGAAATTTTAGAAGTAAGTAGAATTTATAGCTCTGTTGGTTTTTTAAATAAAGAAAATCCATTAATTACACAAAGACCATTTAGATCGCCACATCATTCATCATCACTAGTTTCACTTGTTGGTGGAGGCGGAATTCCAAAACCAGGTGAAATAACTTTAGCACACAGAGGAATTTTATTTTTAGATGAGCTTCCGGAATTTCCTAAAAAAAATCTAGAAACACTTCGTCAACCACTAGAAGATGGAAAAATAACAATTTCTAGAGCACAAATGTCACTTATTTTTCCAGCAAAATTTATTTTAGTGACAGCTCAAAATCCTTGTCCGTGTGGATATTTAGGCGATGAAACAAAAAACTGCACATGCAGCAATATACAAATAAAAAATTATAATCAAAAAATTTCAGGACCACTGCTTGATAGAATTGATATCCATTTAACCATTGCTCCCGTAAAAGAAAATGAATTACAAAATGATTTTGTATCAGATAATTCAATCGAAATAAAAAATCAAATTAAAAACGTGAGACAAATACAAGAATTAAGATTTAAAAATGATAAAATTTTAACAAATTCAGAAATGGGACTAGCGCTTATAAAAAAATATTGTATTATCTCCGAATCAGCAAAAAAATTATTAGGAATTGCTGTAGAAAAATACAGCTTATCAGCTCGTGGATATTTTAGGGTTTTAAAAGTGGCAAGGACAATAGCTGATTTAGAAAAATCCGAAAACATAAAAACCGAGCATGTCGCAGAAGCCCTTCAATATAGAAAAATGTGCTATAATTAATATGTGAACTTATTGGATAAATATAAAATCTTAATGGATTGAAGAATTATCAGTAACATTTCTAAATAAAAAATGGATGAAAATAAAAAAATATTTGATGGATTGAAAATAATTTCCTGGAATATAAATGGCATAAGAGCAATTATAAAAAGGGGCTTTTTAGAATTTCTTAAAAAAGAAAATCCAGATATTTTATGTTTACAAGAAATAAAAATCGATGACAATGCTAGAAACAAAGAAACTTTTGATTTCAAAGACTATGAAGAATTCTGGAACAGCGCGAAACGTCCTGGATATAGTGGAACAATGATGCTTATAAAAAATTCCCTACAAAAAGAAATAGTTTCAAAAAAAATCTATACTCATGATGAGGGAAGAGTTCAGATATTAGAAATGAAAAAATTTTTTCTAATAAATGTCTATTTTCCTAATTCAAAGGATGATTTATCAAGACTTAATTATAAAATAAAATTTAATAATAAATTATTATCCCACATCAAATTACTTAACAAGAAAAAACCGGTTATAGTTTGTGGAGATTATAATGTAGCACATCAAGAAATTGATATTGCAAGACCGCGTGAAAATGAAGGATGTTCTGGTTTTACAAAAGAAGAAAGAAATTGGATGAATAAATTTTTAAGTTATGGATTCATAGATACCTTTCGCTACAAAAATCCAAAAAAAATTCAGTATTCATGGTGGAGTTTTAGGGCTGGAGCAAGGAAAAGAAACGTTGGTTGGCGCATTGATTATTTCTGCATTTCTAAAAAATTTATAAAAAACATAAAAAAGGCTTATATACTAGACAAAATACTTGGTTCTGATCATGCACCAATTGGAATTGACTTATAATAATAAAAGGTATAAGATTTTTATAAATAAACACCGATGGGAGGAAAAATGTTAGCACTGCATCAAACAGCTACTGATATTGTATCAAGAGTAGTTGCTCACACCGACATAGTGGGAAACCCAATGGGGGTGGAAAAAACAATATGTGTTATACCCGTAGCCAATTTCAACTTTTCGGAGATAACTCTGTATACAGTTGAAATAAAAAAAGGTCGACCAACAATCACAAGACAAGAGCGAGTGGTCGAGAGAGAAAAAATAAACACAATAAAATTAGAAGCATTCAATAGAGAGGGGCATTAGCCCTTCTTTTTTTATTTAAAATTAAAAAGACCAAGATGATCTTTATATATTTAAATTGCTTATATAAAAGGGAAAACCTCCCTTAAAACGGCCATTTTATATTTTGTTTTCGCCGTAGGGAGGTTCCACTCCCTAAGCTTCAAACGGCCATCAAGTTATTTATGATAACTTAATAAACTGTTATTTTGAAACCTACGAGAGCATTTGTCTCATAAATTTTCACATACTGTTTTATCCTATTCTATTTTATTTATTATCTCTCTCTTTTTATGGGAGATAACTTTTTGTTTTTCGCCAAACTCCAATTTTATTGAAGAATGACATTTTGTTTTTATTTTTGGCTACTATATCGCCAAATTTTTTAAATTGTAAGAAAAATAGGTATAAATCAGTACATTTTCTTATTTATAATATCATTATATCATATTTTTTAATTAAAATCAATAGAAAGATTTTAATAATAACAATCTAAAAAAACACCCGACGTTGCCGACGGGTGACCACTTGCGTGGATTTAGATAAATTTTATCCCTTACTTGGCTGGATAGCTCCAGTCTGAATAGGGATTGGACCGTAGTGATTAGTTGGAACGTATTGCCCGTTCCATTTTTCGGCTTTTATCTTTTCTATCTCCAATTGCCGAAGTTGAACTTCAAGGGTCATATTCTTCTGCACTGCTTCATTATACTTCTGAATACCTCTGCCCTCAGCTTCCTTGGCTTCGGCAAGTAACAAAGCCGCTGCTTTTTCACCCTCAGCTTTAGTTATCATAGCGGTTTTCGCTGCTTCGGCTTGCTTTACTTCCTTTTGAGCTTCTTGTTCTGCAATAAGAAGCTCTTGCTGTTTTTGCTTAACCTGCTGAGCCCTCTCCATGGTCTGGGTAATTTGTTTATCAAACTCTTCACTCCAGTCATAATTTGTTATTTTCAGCTCAGTAATAGTTATGGGATAATTGACCATCTTCCCCTTAATACTTTGGAGGGTTATTGCTCTTATCGAGTCTTGAGCAACCGGCAGGGAAAAAATGTCATACTTCCCTATTGAGCCCTTGAAAGACTCCAACATTGTTTTAGCGATTATTGTTTCTAGTTTTTCTTGTCCATAATCCTTCCACATTTTAACTAGAAAGCCCTGATTATAGACATAAAAAACCGTTAATTTGGCTCCAATAGTTTGGTTGTCTTTGGTTATGGCTCCGTCTTCCCCAACTGGAACAAGATACTCCGTTTGAACCGGTCTAATGGGAATGAGCTTAATAGATTGAAATAGTGGGATTTTAAAGTGCAAACCGGGCTGAAGTTCTCGATTCTCTATTGCTCCAAG
>JAQVMR010000017.1 GCA_028703545.1 Patescibacteria group bacterium | reverse complement strand
AAGCATGAGGATTTTAATACAATACAAAAACCGAAAATAGAAAATAAAAGCTTATTAAAAGATAAAAAACGAGAAAAATCGCAAAGCATTTTGGATGCTGATAAATCAGAAAAAAAGTCCAAACAAGATATTTTAAAATATTTAGAAAATTTATTCAATAATTTGTTTAATAAAAAAAGTCCAGAAGAAGATGGGTCCGACGTGAATTTATTACCAAAAGAATTAAATATTGTAAGTGGTAGGAATGCTATTGTGATGATCATATCTACTTTTTTAATTTCAATAATTGTTTTATTTCTCATTTACTTTGCTGTGATTTTTTATAAAATTAATATAGATAAAAAAATAAATTTAATCGACCTACAAATAGAAAATATAATAAATAACCCTAAGGAATTTGATAATTTGATAGAAAAAATAGAAGATTTAAAAAGAAGAAATGAAAAAATAAAATCTCTTTTAGGTAAACATATTTATTGGACAGAGTTTTTTGCTAAACTAGAAAAACACACCCTACCAGAAGTGAAATTTACATCTTTTTCTGGAAGTATAAATGGAAATATAACTCTTACATCTAGCGCTCCGGATTATTATACAGTAGCAAGGCAGTGGTTAGAGTTAAAAAATAATGCAAAAGACTTCGCTGACGATGTTTTGATAGCGGGGGCTTCTGCCTCGGGGTCACAAAGCTCTGGAATTGATACAAAAATTAATTTTTCTTTAATTTTGGACCTAAAGGATAATGTTTTTTATAAAAGTCAATAATTTTAAATATAATGTTAAATAACAACATTAAAAAAGAAAACGATTTTAATTTTAGTTCATTCGACGATTCAAATGAGGGGCTAAAATTAAAAACAAATATAAATATTAGCAGCAAACCAAGCCCTAAACATATTTTATTTATTTCAAAATATATAATCATTATAATTATTATAGAAGTTATTGCGGTTTCTTTAACTACCTATTTTTATTTAATAAAACCAAAATTTAATCAATTATTTAATTCAAGGGCAGTATTAAAAGATAAAAATATTGAATTAGAAAGTGTTAAGGAATATCAAGATAAATTTATTGATTTACAAAGTTCATATTCTCAGATAGAAAATAAAAATAAAAATGACATCCAAAAATTAAAAGATATATTGCCGGATGATAAATATTTACCAGAACTCATGGCTCAAATAGAGGCTTTAGCAATACACTATGGTTTTGTTGCTGCGAATATAACAATTGACAGTAGTTCAAATGTAAATTCTTCTTCTGCTGAAGAAAAAACATCTGGTTCGGCTGATATTATTAGAGAAATACAAGTTTCTGTTAATATTCTTGGTGGAAACGGAACATATGATAAGGTAAAAGAATTTTTAAGAGCAGTAGAAAACCACATAAGATTGATCGATATAACATCTTTTAGTTTTGATGAAAAGATGTCCGCATATTCTATAGTTTTTAAAACATATTTTTTACAAAAACAATGAAAAACATAGTTAATAATAAAATAATAATTTTTTTACTAGTTATTGTTATAATAATGGGCTTTGTTTTTTATTTTTTAAACAAAACAGAAAGAGAAAATAGTTTAAAAATAAAACAAAAAAATGAACAAGATGAGAGTATGGTAATAATAAAAAGAAAACAAGAAAAAATAGGTCTTTTGCAAAAAGAAATAGAGTCAATGTTTGAAACTCGAGAATTTTCTAACTTTAAAAATACCTTGGAATCTTATATTACTCTACCTATTAATGTTGGACGTGTTGGCAACACAAATCCTTTCGGCGCATATCAACTAGAACAATAATTTTATGATGATTGATTATAATAATAAGGTTTTTGCAAAAATAAAAGAACTCGGCATATTAGATGATGACAAGATGAATTTTATTATAGAGAAATTACAAGAAAAATCAGATACAAATATAGATAAAATTATTAAACAATATTATATTATTGATCAAGAAGAATATGCAAAAATTAAATCAGAAATTATTAATGTTCCATATAAAAATTTAGTTGACGAGGAAATAGAAAAAGAAATTTTAAAGACACTCCCACAAAATTTATCAGAAAATTATAAGATGATTGTGTTTGCAAAGGATAATAATGTTTTAAGTGTTGGTATGGTTGATCCAGAAAATTTTAGTGCAATAGAAGCAATGGAATTTTTAGCACATAAAAATAATTATAATATTAAATATTTTATAATATCAGAGGCTAGTTTTAATAGCGCATATCATAAAATAGAAGACATAAAAGAAGAGGTTGGAGAAGTTTTAGACTATGCAAAAGAAAAATTTGAAGATATTAATTTAGATGAGGATGCTCTAGAAACTCAGGAATTGGGAGAGGTCATAAGAACGGCCCCCGTTACAAAAATAGTTTCTGTTATAATAAAGCATGCCGTTGATGGTCGGGCTTCAGATATTCATATAGAGCCAGTTGGAAGAAAGTCGGTTGTAAGGTTTAGAATAGATGGAAAATTACACAACTCTATAATTTTACCTATTTACATACACAATGCTCTTATAACAAGAGTAAAAGTTATGGCAAATATGAAAATTGATGAAACTAGAATTCCTCAGGATGGAAGAATTAGGATAAAGGTTAAAAGAAGTAAAGAAGAAAAAAGAATTGATTTTAGAGTTTCAACTCTTCCATTAATTGACTATGAAAAAGTTGTGATGAGAATTTTGTCTACCCCAGATTCTGTACCACAATTTGAGGATCTTGGTTTTATTGGTCTTTCGAAGAAGGTGGTTGAAGAGGGTATTCAGAAATCTCATGGAATGTTTCTTGTAACCGGACCCACCGGATCTGGTAAGTCCTTTACTTTATTTACAGCCCTCAATAAAGTAAATGCGGAGAATATAAATATTTCCACATTAGAAGACCCCGTTGAATATAATATTGAAAGAGTAAATCAATCTCAGATAAAACCAGAAGTTGGTTTTACTTTCGCGTCCGGTCTTAGATCTTTATTGCGTCAAGATCCAGATGTTGTTATGGTTGGAGAAATTAGAGATAATGAAACAGCAGAGCTGGCTGTACATGCAGCCCTAACGGGACATTTGGTTTTATCAACACTACACACAAATAATGCCCTGGGAGCTATTCCAAGACTTATGGATATGAAAATAGAGCCATTTTTGTTGGCTTCAACATTAAATCTGGTTATTGCACAGCGTTTAGTAAGAAAAATATGTGAAAATTGTATATATGAAATAAAAGCACCACAAACAATGATTGATAAAGTAAATCCAATTTTAGAAAGTTTACCAGAAACCGCTTTTTATGGTAAATTTAAAAAAGGAGATGGGTTAAAATTTTATGAAGGAAAGGGTTGTAATAGGTGTGGCGGCACGGGATATAAAGGAAGAATAGCTATAGTGGAGGTAATTTTATTAGATAAAAAGTTAAAAGACATAATAAGTAATGGAGCAAATATAGCTGATTTTAATAAAGCCATGAAAGAGAGTGGGTATATAAATATGATGCAAGACGGCATTATAAAAGCAATGAACGGAATTACAACAGTCGAAGAAGTAATAAGCGTTACAAACGAAGAATAATTTTATAAAATAATTATATGTTAAATTCAAAAATTAAAATTTTAATAGCCGAAGATGATTCTTTTTTAGCTCAAATGTATTCAGAAAAATTGGAGACAGAGGGATTTAAGGTAATCCTGGCAACAAATGGAGTAGAGGCAATTGATAAAATGAAACTTGAAAAACCAGACTTAATACTTTTAGATCTTCTTATGCCAAAAAAAGATGGATTTGAGGTTTTGAGAGAAAAGACGACAGATAAGGACATTAGAAATATTCCCGTTATGATTCTTACAAATTTATCTCAGAACGAAGACATAAAAAGATGTTATGATTTAGGAGTAAGAGATTTTATGATTAAAGCATATTTTGTCCCGGCGGAAATTATAGGTAAGATCAAAGCACTATTAAATATTGAATAATTATGCCAGCAGTTGACGAATTATATTTAACAGAATTAATAAATGATGCTATAAGAAATGAAGCTTCATCTATTTATTTTGATATCAGTAATTACCCAGTTATTAAATCCTCTGGAAAATTAAATAAAATATCTACAAGAGACGTTCTTACAAAAGATTTTTTAGAGACAATGAAGGGTTTTTTCTTGTCAGATGAACAAACAAATGAGCTTGAAATTAAAAAAGAAATAACAATAGGTTATGATTGGTCTTCTGACATGAGATTAACAGTAAATTTTTTTTATCAGAAAGAGTCATTATCTGTCGTAATTGATTTAATACCTTTAAATACAAAGGAATTAAAAGATTTAAATTTACCTAGCATAGTTTCCAATATTTTGAATTTAAATTCAGGGCTTGTTTTGGTGTGTGGACCTATAGGATCTGGAAGAACAACAACAATTATTTCGATACTTCAAACAATAAATAAAACAAGAGATAAAAGAATTCTTACGATAGAGGATCCCATTGAATATGAATTTATAAATGATAAATCAATAATTCAACAAAGAGAAGTTAAAAAAGATGTATCTTCTATAGAAGATGGAATTAGTCAATCCATGGATGAGGCAGTTGATATTTTATTTATTTCAAAAATTTCAACCAGTAGACAAATAAAATTAGCACTTGAATCAGCTAGTTCTGGAAAGCTTGTTTTTGCAATTATGGATTTTGACTCAATAAATACAGTAATAGAAAAAATGTTTGCAAGTTTTTCTTCTTCACAGAAGGATCTTGGAAGAACACTAGTCTCAGAGTCATTGAAAGTTGTGATTAATCAGAGATTGTTACAAAAAGTAGGTGGGGGGAGGATACTTGCTGCAGAAGTTTTTGTAATGAATTCATCCGGCAAAACAATTGTAAAGGCAGGAAGACTAGAACAGCTTAAATCTGTTATGCAAACATCAAGAAATGACAATATGCAAGATTTAAATAGTGTATTAAAATTTTTTGTGCAAAAGGGTGTTATAAAACCAGAAGAAGCAGAAAAATATCTAATATAATTTTTAATTTTAACAAGATAAACAATAAATCAATTGAAAATTGATAAGCTAAAATATTAATAATGTCATGAGTATTTTTAATTACAGGGCGTCAAATCAATTCAATCAGATTTTTCAGGGTGCTGTTGAGGCACCCAGTATTGAATTAGCTGAGAGTGCATTAAAGGATAAGGGGTTAAGGATTATTGATATACAAGAAGAAACAACTAATATCATACAAGGCATAAAAATATTTAATATTTTTTCTAATGTAAGCAAGAAAGATTTGGTTATTTTTTCAAGACAGCTGTCTGTTATGGTCTCTGCCACTGTCCCTATTATTCAATCTCTTAGAAGTATTGCACAACAGAGCAAGAATCAAAAATTAAAAGATATAATTAATCTTATTGCAGATGATGTAGACGGGGGTTTGAAATTATCAGAAGCCATGAAAAAACACAAAACATTTGATAATTTTTTTGTAAATATGGTTGCATCTGGTGAAACATCAGGAAAACTAGACGAAGTTTTAAATTATTTAGCAGATGAAGTAGAAAAATCATATGATTTACAAGCCAAAATAAAAGGAGCAATGATGTATCCTATATTTATAGTTGGTGGTCTTTTTTTGGTGGGAATCGCTATGATGGTTTTTGTAATTCCAAATTTAACAGGGATGCTTGAGGCATCTGGTCAAGAGCTTCCACTTCCTACGAAAATTTTAATAAGAGCAAGTGATGTATTTAGATTTCATTGGATTTACGTTTTAATTGGATTTATTGTCTTGGTGGGTGGTGGATTTTATTTTTTTAAAAAAACAGAAATGGGAAAAACCTTACTGGGAAATCTAAAATTAAAATTTCCTGTTTTTGGCAAACTATTTCAGAATATTTATCTTGTGAGGTTCGCCGGGACATTATCTAGTTTACTTAATGCAGGAGTAACGCTTACAGAATCGCTTCGTATTACAGCTGGAGTTGTTTCAAATAAAAGATACAAGGATTTATTAGAAAGAACTATGAAAAAAGTAGAAGATGGATACTCACTCGCTGATGAACTTTCAAAAAGTAATTTATTTCCCCCGATGGTTTCTCAGATGTTAAAAATAGGGGAAAAAACAGGAAGAATGAATTTTGTACTTGATAAATTATCATCTTTTTATTCTAGAGAAGTTTCAAATATGGTTGGCAATTTAACATCACTTCTTGAGCCCATTATCATGGTAGCAATTGGTATAGGAGTTGGGGGAATGGTGGCGGCTGTAATAATGCCTATGTATAATATGGCCAATACTTTTTAGTTTTTGGATTTTTAAATTAGCGTATAAAATTTTTGTTTGAAATTATTTTTTTCATTTTGTTATTCCGGATTAACGCAGAATTTAATTGTGGCTCTAGTATGTAACTTTGATTTAGGGTTGAAAATGTGCTAATATTTATATATTAAAGTTTTCCACAGTTATGGGCTTTGGTTTGTCCAAAGATGATATAAAAAATAAAATAAAATTGTCGAGTCTAACTCGACTAAGAAAGGATTAATAAATAAAATGAGAAACAAAAAAGGTTTTACATTGATAGAGCTTCTAGTAGTTATTGCTATTATTGGTCTTCTATCAACACTTTCTGTTGTGTCTCTAAATAGCGCAAGAGCGAAGGCAAGAGACGCAAAGAGGGCTTCCGATGCAAGATCTGTTCAAACAGCAATAGAAATGTGTGCAAATGAAGCAAATGGTGCATTTCCATCGCAACCAACCACCTATGCTTTGATTAAGGCGGATATGTCTTGTGGGTCTCGTACTTTGTCTAATTTTTTACCATCTATTCCGCCAGAAATTTGGTACCGAAGCGGTGGCACTAATGATACTGCAACCTATACAATTCAATATTGGCAAGAAACAAAAGATCCAGCAGCTTCATCAACACTATATGGAGGCGGTGTATAGTTTTTATATATAATTGGTGTATTATTTAAAACTCCCCATTGTGGGAGTTTTTGTTTGGTTTTGACCTCGCAGGTGTCCGACCTGCGAGGTTGCCAACCTTCGAGGTTGGGGATTAAAATTCAAGATCCATTTTTTTGATGATTTTTAGATTATCTTTTATCGTTTTTTTATAGTTATAAATACTAAAATAATCATTTTCAGATGTTATTTTTTGATTTCCACGAACTCTGTTTAAAAATTCATGATGAGAAGTATATGGCCAATCATTTATATTTTTTACTATTCTATGTTTTGTGGGATTAAAATTTATATAAATTATTATATTTTGTAAATATGAATCATTTTTAATAATTTTTGACTTAAATGGTCCTTGAAATATTCTTCCAGAATGTTCTTTGTTGTAATTAAAATATTTAGTATGGGAATTTGATAATTGAGCCATAAATTTTGATATTGCAGTTTGACCTGCGAGATTGGGCACCTGCGAGGTCGGTTCTTTTAGTAAGAAATGAAAATGATTTGGTAATACTGAATAGGATAAGATTTGTACATTTGTTTCACGAGAATAAAAAAATATTCTATTTAAAAATTTACTATAATCTTTTTCAGTGTAAAATATTATCCTTTTTTCAGTGGATCTATTGTATATGTGATATAAATTTTCAGAATTTATATTTCTTGGTTTGTTTGGCATCGCTTTTCTTTTTAATTTTTAAAATAAAAAATCGCAAAATGGCGACCTATTACTAGGTTAATACTTTGTATTATTTTGTTAACCTGCGAGGTTGGGCACCTGCGAGGTTGTAAAACAAAAAATCCCATGAGTATGGGGTTATATCTGTTTAAAATATAAAAAATTGCGTTGGCGGGCTACCTCGGGCTGGAACCCAAATTTCGTCAAGCCCAGTAAGGCTATTCTAGCATTTTTCTTAACTTCAATAAATAAGATCCTCGAGCACCCCTACGAAGAAGTAACCCCACTAAATAAGCCATTTTTAACATTACCACGTAATATAGTACCCCAGGACTTGTTACTAACTTCAATGGATATAGTACCTTTATCATGATCATCAATGGCCTCAACTAATTTTTCTATTTTATCTAAAATATTGTTAATATCATGAATGTCATCAACATAGATTTCTTTTTCTATTGGTTCGTTTAGTATAATTATGGGCTCTAATGGAGATGGATGATTTGAAAATTTAACTATTAATTTGTTCATATAATATTATTTCTTTAAAATAAAGTGACAAAAGTGACACACAAACCACATCATAAAGTTACATACATGTGTAATCTTATAATGTGGTTTGCTCAATAAATTAATATCTTCTGTCTTTTGGTGGGCATGAATCTTTTCCTGGTGGTACAGTATCGCTGTCACGAATTTTACCATCGAGACCATGTATTCTAACTTCTCCGCCACCATTATTTTCAGCAAAAATTTTTGCTGATTTTTCAGCTTCACGCTGAGTAGAAAAATTTCCACTAACCCTACTGGCACCAGCTTTCTTCACAGCCCAATCGCCAGTATCTCTATTTTTTACTACATGATAGTTTGGCATATATTTTATTTAATATTAAAATCTGTTTTTAATTGTCTTTCTAATTTATTTAAAAAGATCCCAGCTTGTGTTTCTTTTCTTGTAATTTTTGGAGGGTATAAAAGAATCCCATTATTAATAATATATCCGCCACTTCTTGATTTATAGAATTTATCAACTATTTTATTGAGCATATTTCTAGCATTAGACATATCCCAATCATCATCATTTAATTTTCTCATGAACTCAAGTATATAATATTGTATAACGCCTAGTAATATATCATTAATTTGATGGATTGGACTGATACAAGAATCAATTGTTGGTACCACTAAAAGTAATTTTCCACCATCTAAATTCTGTCTATTTGATGAACAAGAATTAAGTATATATTCATAGTTAATTATATCACTATCTCTTAATTTTTTTCTTAATTCATCTGCTAAAATAATTCCGCATTTATCATGATCAACTAATATCTTTCTAAATTTTTTAGTAATTGCACCTACGGAATACTCTATATCTTGTTCTTCTGAAGCGTGTAATAATCTATTTGGCCTAATGGCTACTACAATTTTTACAGAACTGTTAGCAACTTTATCTAAAATCTTATTTTTTAATGTCTCGTAATCGTTTTTAAAACTCTCATACGATTCCGGTTTATCTTTGGCAGTAATTTCTTCTGAGATAAACCCCACTTTTTTCATTTTATCCCAAACCGTTTTAAATCTCCATTTTAACTCTAAAGTCTGTGGATAAAGATAGCTGTCCTTTAGGTCGTATATGTAATTTGTTAATTCCTGAGTCTGCTCTTTATCTAAGACTAAACCACCGTAAACAGAGAGATCATAAACTTTTCCTTCCTCGCCTTGCGTTTTGCTTTCGTCAGTAAAAAATATATACATAAATAATTTTAGTTAGCTTCTTTTTTTCCAGAATGTAAATAATCCATTATTTTATATCCCTTTAAGTGTTCATATGGATCAACAAATTTATACCAAGGTTCATGACGATGCCACTCTTTATCATCTTTTGTTTCTACAACTAATTGTGATTCGGTTAATTTCTTTGGTGGCAACACATCTTTATTATCTTTTATAAGAAATAGATATGCATGCGGACTTCCATTTTCATTTCTAATAATTCTTGGTTTTAAAATCCCAGCTTTTATAAACCTACTCATTGCATATCTGTCTATATTAAAACGACTTTCTAAATCATATTTTGAATACCAACTATCTTCATTTTTAGCCACAGAAGCAGGAATGATCTTTTTATCTATTGCTCTCTGACAAGTCATGCACTTTATACCATATTTATCATACCAAGTATCTTCATCTGAAGTGGAATTGCCACAAATATGACATGTATATCCTTGACCCTCTAAATGAAATCCTTTTGGTTCTTTTTCTAGTCTTAATTTTCTTTTCTTATCTATAATATATTGATCATATAAAAGTTCAACTAAACCTAACAGATTTTGGGCACTTTCATATGCCTCTTCTCTGGAAATGTCTTTATTATACTGCTTTTTATAGATTTCCTGGAATTTTGTGATTTGTTCATCTGTTATCATAGTCTTTATATTTAATATTCTAATCTTACACATCTAAGACACCAAAATCAAGACACCTAAACAAACAACTTCTAAGGTGCTAATATATTAATATGGATAAGAAAATACCAAATACACAAATGCCAACAAATCAAGAAAGTCTAATTCACATGTCTTTCTTTATTAGTTATTGTAAAAATAATGGTTTGAATATTGACAAGAGTACTCTAGAAGAATTACATAAGTATGAATTAGTATTTCCAGCATTAAAAGTTTATTTAGGAATTGTTGAATACAGAAAAATATATGCTATTTTTAATGGAAAAGAAGGTTGGGCATTTGTACACCCCGAAGACCTAAAAAAATTTAAAGTTATAAAACAAGAAAAAAATAAGTATTATAGTGTTGGTAGTCTATCAAAATTTAACGATCATTGGTTGGATTATTATTTTAATAACAATATGATAGAAATGCCGTCTCAAAATAAGTTTTCCTCATGGAAACAAAAACAATTTCCAGATTTTTGTTTGAAGATAAATGAAATGAATAAGCAGTACGAATTTGTATATGATAAAAAACAAATACTGGCGATAAAAATAGCTCTGCCTAATTTAAAGTTAATAAAAAGCAATAATATAGATTCACGTTCTAAAAATATAATTAAAAAATCTATACAACAAAAAATTAGTAATTTATATAAATTTTTTGAACTGTATCATGAAATGGAAAAATTATATGACTTATTCACGGAAGCTAAGAAAAACAAATTTTTAGAATATAAAAAAGAAATAGAAAAAAAACCTACAAAAATAGAACTTAATCAAGAGTATGAATTTGATATATTTCCTAAATTCAATAAGTTAGCAAAAAACATTCTTGCTAAGTATAGTTTAGATAAAGAATTCATATGCGACTGGAGAGAGTTCTTATCAGAAAAAAGTTTAATTAATGAGTCAGGTAGATCTAATGAGATTAAAATGAATTATATAAAAGCATTGAGTGATAAAGAAATAGTTAATCTAGAAGATGTGCACTATATGATTTATATTACCAATGTTTTCTTGTATTTGTTATCAGGCAAACAAGAAACTCTAAAACAAGTATTGGGAAATTTAACTTGTAAAATTTGCCCTATATGTGGCAGTGGGTTTAAACCAAGAAATAAAGAACAAATAACCTGTGGATCTAATCAATGTATAAAAGAACATAAAAATCAATTAAAAAAAGACGCCCGCAAGATAAATAATATGAAAAAATTAGGATAAACGGAACTCGAGCGGAACCCGAGTAGAAAAAATTTTCAAAGGACTATCATAAAGATAGTTCTTTTTTATTTAATAATTAAACTCAATAAATAATATTGAGTGAAAGGAAAAAGAAATTATGTCTAAACAAAAACTGCAATGGACAACAGTCCAAAAAAGAGTTAATGATCTTATTCCACAAGACATTAACCCAAGGGTAATTTCTGACAAGCAGATGTCAGATCTTAAAAAGAACTTGAAAAAGTTCAGTCTAGTGGAAATACCTGCCATAGACCTCAATGGAAAAATTTTGGCAGGACATCAACGCATAAAAGCGTTACAGCTATTAGGTCGAGGTGAAGACAAGATCGATGTCAGAATTCCAAATAGAAAACTAACAAAGGAAGAATCCGATCGTTACCTTATAGCCAGCAATGCTTTAGGGGGTGACTGGGATTTTTCAAAACTAAAGTCATTTGATTTAGACCTGTTAATCGACATAGGATTTGATGAAATCGACTTATCACATTTTTGGGATAAAGAATTAGAGGTTCAAGATGAAGAGTTTAACGAAGAATTGGAACTTAAAAAAATTAAAAAACCAATAACTAAACTAGGAGATCTAATTTGCTTAGGTTCTAATAAACTATTATGTGCAGATTCAACTGATCCAAAAAATCTGAAAAGACTATTTGGAAATGAAAAAGCATCTATGATCTACAGCGATAGTCCATATAATTTGAAAATCGATTATGCAAAAGGAATTGGCGGTAAACAAAACTTCGGTGGAAATGTGAATGATAACAGAACTTATGATGAGTATAAACAATTTTTGAAAGATACTATGACTTCTGCTCTAACAATTGCTAAAAAGGATTGTCATGTATTTTACTGGTCAGATCAAACCTATATTGGTTTAATTCAGCAATTATATCGTGAACTTAATATTGTAAACAAACGAGTTTGTTTATGGTTAAAAAATTCACAGAATCCCGTTCCTATGGTGGCGTTTAACAAATGCTACGAACCATGCGTATATGGGGTATTAAACAAACCATATATCACGCCCTCTGTTCAGAACTTAAATGAAGTAATGAATAAAGAACTAACTACGGGAAATAATTTGCTAGGAGAAATTTATGATCAATTGGATATTTGGCTTGTGAAAAGATTGTCAGGTCAAAAAATTGAACACGCAACTTCAAAGCCACCTCAACTTCATGAAAAAGCAATACGTCGCTGTACTAAAATAGGAGATACAATACTTGATTCTTTTTCGGGCTCTGGTAGCACAATCATAGCCGGGGAACAATTAAAAAGAAAAGTATATGCTCTTGAATTGGAACCAATTTTTTGTGATCTAACAATTAGAAGATATGAAAAATTAACTGGCAGAAAGGCGGTGATTAAACATGTCTAAGAAAAATAAAATCAAAGATACTTTTTTAGAAGAATTAAAAAGAGTTCCGATAGTGTTAGTTGCATGTGAAAAATCTGGAGTATCAAGAAATAGCGTATATCGTTGGAAAAGAGATGATAAAGATTTTTCTAAATTAATGGACGAGTCATTAGCTGAGGGCGAAGCATTAGTAAATGATATGAGTGAGAGTCAATTACTTACTCTTATCAAAGAAAAAAACTGGCAAGCAATAAGCTTTTGGCTTAGACATAGAAATCCAAAGTTTCGTGACAAGATCGAAGTCACTTCTAAAATTGAAGACTCTGGTGAATTAACACCAGCACAAGCAGAGATTGTAAACAAAGCGTTACAACTTGCAAAAATTTTACCAACTAATAACCAAGAAAAATATGATAGTCAACAAAATGATACCGCAGGACTTAGTGGAGCAAATGACCAAGGACAAGAAAGTGAGAACAGCAATAACTAGAGAAAGCTTTTCTTATTTCTTTCACTTTTATTACGCTCATTATGTAAAATTTGAAACAGCAGATTTTCAGAAAGAAATTATTCACTTAATTGAAGACAATGGCAGCAGTAGTTTATTTGTTGTTTCCTTTAGAGGATCAGGAAAGTCAACCGTAATTACTGATACTTATCCTATTTGGGCAATTTTAGGAAAACAACAAAAGAAATTTGTTATTATCTTTTGCCAAACACAAGCACAGGCAAAACAACACATGATGAATTTACGTCGTGAATTAGAAGATAATGACTTGTTAAAAAAAGATCTAGGTCCTTTTAGTGAAGATAGTAATGAGTGGGGATCTCAGTCTATTGTATTTTCAAATACTGACGCTCGTATTACTGTTGCTTCTTTTGAGCAAAGTATTCGTGGACTTAGACATTATGAACATAGACCAGATCTTATAATTTGTGATGACGTTGAAGATTGTGATTCAACGAAAACACGAGAAGGAAGAAATAAAACATATCAGTGGTTAAAAGGAGAAGTAATACCTGCTGGTGATAAAAATACGAGACTTATTGTCGTAGGTAATTTACTTCACGAGGATTCACTTCTTATGAGATTAAAAGAAGAAGTTAAAAATAATGTTATAGACGGTAAGTTTTTATTTTTTCCATTAATAGATGCAAAAGGAGATTGTCTTTGGCGTGGCAAATATCCAACTGATGGGGATATAGAAATTGAAAGGAGAAAAGTTGGCAATGAAATTATATGGCAGAGAGAATATTTGCTGAACATAGTTCCTGATGATGATCAAGTAATATATCCTGAATGGATTCAATATTATGATGAAATACCAGAATGTGTAGAATTTTCATCTGGTCATCGCCCACATACAGAAGTAAGAATTGGAGTAGATCCAGCTATTTCAAAAAGTAATGTCGCTGATTATACTGCTATGGTTCCAGGTTTGTTATATGAGACTGAAAAAAGTTATAGAATTTATGTCCTTCCAAAGATTATAAACAGAAAAATGAGTTTTCCTGAAACTATTGATATGTGTAAACTGCTGCTTGAAACCTATAAAGTAGGAGGTTGCTTTGATCCAATGTTTGTTGTAGAAGACGTAGCTTACCAAAAAGCATTACCAGATCAATTAAAGGCAGAGGGATTTAGAAGGGTTATGACAACAAGACCTGGAAATCAAGACAAAAGAAGTCGTCTCGCTTTAATAGCTAATCTAATTAAAACTGGTCAAATATTATTTCCCAGAGAAGGGGCTGAACAATTAATACAACAAATAGTATATTTTGGCGTAGAAAAACATGACGATCTAGCAGATGCGTTTTCTAATCTTGTACATAGTCTTGTTGAAAATAAACCTAGATTTGCGGGTGTAATACGTATTTAAGTAGTTAAAACTACTAAAAGTTACCAACAGCTAGTCTCTTAGCAAAAGCTTAAAAGTGTGTCATCAATTAAGGGGTTAATAATTAACTGTAATCCCTATGGAATCAATAGAAACCAAATTAAAGTATTGTTTATATGCTAGAAAAAGTACTGAATCAGACGAAAGACAAGCCCTGTCTATAGAATCTCAAGTTAAGGAGATGTTACAGATAGCAGAGCGTGAAAACCTAGAAATTGTAGATATAAGGAGGGAATCAAAATCAGCTAAAGATTCTGGTAATCGCCCAGTATTTAAAGAGTTAATACATGACATAACAGAAGGACGTTTTAACTCTATTCTAACATGGGCTCCTGATAGACTATCTAGAAATGCAGGAGACTTAGGATCTTTAGTTGATCTAATGGATGAGAAAAAACTTTTAGCTATTCGTACCTTTGGACAAGCTTTTAGTAACTCACCAAATGAAAAGTTTTTATTAATGATTCTATGTTCTCAAGCAAAGCTAGAAAATGATAATAGAGGTATTAATGTTAAAAGAGGTTTAAGAACAAGATGTGAAATGGGATTATGGCCAACATGCCCTCCTACTGGATACTTAAAAGAAAAATTAATAAATCATAAAGGAGAATGTTTGATTGATCCTGAAAGAGGTCCTGTTATAAAACAAATGTTTGAGAAAGTGGCTTATGAAAAATGGTCAGGAAGAAAACTTTATAACTGGCTTAGATTTGACTTAAATTTTAGAACAGCACTTGGTAAGAAACATTTAAGCTTAGGAAATATTTATCGCTTACTAGAAAATACTTTTTATTATGGCCCATTTGAATATCCCAAAGGAGGTGGAAATTGGTATCAAGGAAAACACGAACCAATAATTACAAAAGAATTATTTGATGCTGTTCAACAACAGATGAAAAACTCTCAACTTGCAAGACGAGAAAATATTGAATTTGCTTTTACTAAGATTATGAAATGTGGTTTATGTGGATCTGGAATTTCAGCAGCTGAAAAATTTAAAAAACTTAAAGATGGAAACTATAATCGTCATGTATATTATGGTTGTACTAAAGCAAGAGATAAAAATTGTAAATCTGGTTATGTTAGCGAAGAAGATCTTATTAAACAACTTCAAAAGCAAATTGATAAATTAGATTTTAAAAAGATACTTATTCAAGATAAAATTAGATCTGAAATAAAAAGATTTAAGAAGTTTCAAGTCCTAGCAACTGGTAAAAATGATAATATCGACGTGAGTGACGTCGATATTAGAAATTATATAAAGTTTTTATTGCAAGAAGGTGATATTCAAGAAAAAAGAGATTTGCTTACTTGTTTAGATTGTAAGATTAGGTTGAAGAATAAAGGGGTTGAGATTTAATCAAATTTATTCCGTATTATCTTCTTCGGCAAATAAGATATTCTCTAAATTTTTAGGACTTACTAGCTTAATTTTGAAACCTAATTTATTAAACTCTTTTCTCCTAGACAAAATTGTTTTACTATCAGTTGTCAAAAAATATTTTGCCTCACTTTTTATGGCTTGAAATATATGTTTCGCATCATCTAAATCAAAGATGTTTTTTAATTTAGCAAATAATGGGTCGTCTTCTTCGATACCACAACCCAATGGTGCAGAACCAAGCGATAAACTCCCTATAGACCCACCAATTGTATGAATATAATTTTCCTCTGGAATAACATCAAAAAAACTTATTATAAAATGCAGATAATCTTTTTTTGAATTATTAGCATGTTTAGACATCTCTTCTTTGGTCTTTTCTGAAGTATAAGGTTCAATAATTTCTTTTTTGTTTTCAAATATTCTTTTTAAAGGACTCGAATCTTCTTGTTTGATAGTTTCATCTAGAGTCATGCCTAATATACATGTATCTAAATATACTTTTATTTTATAATTTTTTAAAAAAAATAAATCCTTTAATCTCTCATATTCTGATAAGAATTTATTAGTCGGTTTTATTTTAAAAATGAATCCTTCGTATTTCATATTATAAATATTAAATAAAGTCTGATGCGTAATTTTTTATTACTTCAATAATCCCCTCATCTGCTAGTTTATTTAAAATTAAAATCTGGTCTGCAGCACTAATATTAAATACTTCTTCACCAGCTCTATAATTTAAAACCGAATCCTTTGGCGCTAAGTCCATTTTACTTTTAATCGCATCTAAAACTTTGAATATTTTTTCTTCCGAGGTCATTTTTTTGTTTTTTTAAATTATCAATCTTAAATATCGAATAATCTTTTAAACAATAAATAAATCTCTACTTCATAACCTTTTCCATAAGACTTCTATAACTATCAACTACATCATATTTTATCTTTTCACCTTTAAGTGCTTCAAAGTGTTTTCTTGCATATTCTATCTTTCT
>JAQVMR010000016.1 GCA_028703545.1 Patescibacteria group bacterium | reverse complement strand
AACCTATAGAAATTGTATAGGTTAGAAATTCAAAATTGCCTTGAATCAAAAAAATTATTGTAAAAATAATCAGAATTAATGAACTTGAGCACATAGCTAAATCTTTTTGTAGTTTATACATTTTATTTTATTGCTTTTTGTTTAATTTAATTATATATAAAAATTATATAAATAACAATTATTTATATTTTTTTGATTTGCAAAGCTAATTGATACTTGATAAAATGTTTTTAGTTATAATTAGATTAAAAAATATGGTAAAAGACAAACAACACAAAAGACCAAGCTGGGATGAGTATTTTATGAGTATTGTTGATATCGTAGGAACAAGAGGTACCTGTGATAGGGGGAGAGCTGGTACAATCATTGTAAAAGATAAAAGAATTTTAACAACTGGATATGTTGGTGCTCCAGAGAATTGTGCGTCTTGTGATGAAATAGATCATGAGCTTAATACAGTTATACATGAAGATGGAGAAAAAACCCAGCACTGTATGAGAACAACTCATTCTGAACAAAATGCTATTTGTCAGGCCGCGAGAATGGGAATTTCTATTTATGGAAGTACTTTATATACAAGAATGACCCCTTGTTATGCTTGTGCTAAAATGATTATAAATTGCGGGATTAAAAGAGTGGTTTGTAAAAACGATTATCATACAGGGGAAAGAAGCAAAGAAATTTTTAAAGAAGCTGGAATTGAATATGAATTATTAAATAATGAAGTTGTCAAATATGACAATATGTAAAATATATGACTAATAAATTAATTTGTATTGTGGGAATGTGCGGATCAGGGAAAAGTGAGGTTTCTGATTTTTTTGTAAATCGTGGATTTTCTTATGTGAGATTTGGTCAAATTACAATAGATGAAATTAAAAAAAGAGGACTTGAAATTAGTGAAGATAATGAAAGAAAAATTAGAGAAGAATTAAGAAAAGAACATGGACAGGGTGCTTATGCTATTTTAAATATTCCTAAATTTGATGAGCTTTTAAACAATTCACATACTATTGGTGATGGTTTGTATAGTTGGTCAGAGTATAAAGTTTTAAAAGAAAAATACGGAGATAATTTTATTGTGATAGCTGTTTATTCATCGCCACATACTCGTTATGAAAGATTAGAGTCTAGAGCAGAAAAACATGAAAATGATAAAGAAAATAGATTTCGTTCAATAAGTATGGAAAAGGCACAAAGTAGGGATTATGCAGAAATTGAAAATATTGAAAAAGCTGGACCAATTGTAATGGCGGATTTTACAGTTGTTAATGAGGGAAGTATAGAGGATTTTAAAAATAATTTAGAAAATATTTATAATAAAATTTTTTAAATCAATGAAAAAAATTAATATAAAAATAAAAAAATTATATAATGATGTGATAACTCCCACCTATGCTTTAGATGGTGATGCTGGATTAGATATTTTTAGTCGAGAAGATATTATTATAGAGCCCATGGAAAGATATAATTTCCAAACTGGTTTTGCATTAGAAATTCCAGAAGGATATTGTGCACTTATTTGGGATAAAAGCGGAGTTTCTATGAAAAGAGGATTAAAGGTTATGGGTGGAGTTTTTGAATATACCTATAGAGGAGAATATTCAATATGTTTATTAAATACAGGAAAAGAGGCGCAAGAATTTAAAAAAGGAGATAAAATAGCACAAATTTTAATTCAACCTATTATTACAGCAAATATAGTAGAAGCAGATATTCTTAGTGAAACAAAAAGAGGCTCTGGAAAATGGGGGAGTACAGGAAAATAATTTTTTATTCATAAATTTTAGTATTAAAATTAGAAATATGGCAAAAATTTTTATTTTTGATGAATTTAATCCTGAAGATAATGCAATGCTTCAAGCACTCTATTCAAGAAGCGCTAGTTCTGTTGTAGATCACGTTGAAAAAGTTAGAAAATGTGGATCTGGAAATAAGTGATGCAGATGCATTTTTTCCAGATTATAGTGAATTTAAAACCATTGTTAGAGAAGAGAATTTTGAAACAGATGATTTTAAATATTCGTTTGTTGAATTAATAAAATAATATAAAGAAATGGAGGAATCCAAAATGAAAGGAAAATTTGTCGTAATTGATGGGCTAGATGGAGTAGGAAAGGGAGTGGGAATAGATGCAATAATTGAATTTCTTGAGTTACAAGGGAAAAGAGTTTTAAATTTAGATAAATATTGGATGGAAAATGGTTTTCACCCTGATTTTGAAAATAATAATTCTGATTATTATGTAGATTTGAATTCTTTTGATGTGATTCGTTCATCTGAACCAACTTTTACAGGAACTGGTTTTTCTATAAGAGAAGAGGTTATTAAAAAAAACTCTAGAAAATATTCTGCAAGGTTTACAGCGGAGTGTTATTCAAATGATAGAATGGTTTTGTATAGGAGGATTATTTTACCAGCACTCGATGCGGGTAAAATAATTATTCAATCAAGGAGCGTTTCAACTTCTATTACTTATCAGGTGCTTCAATCAAAAGAACAGAAAGAAAATGATTTAAGCATTGAAGAAATTATTAAAATGGAGGGAAATGCTTTTGCCCTTTCTCATCCAATGAATCTTTTAATAGTCCCAACGATTCAAAATCCAGAAGATTTAGAAAAAAGATTACAAAACAGAACAGAAAAGAATGATGATTGTAATTTTGAACAACTTGATTTTCAGAAAAAACTTAAACCAATTTATGAAAGTCAAGATTTTCAAATGATATTTAAATCTCGAGGTGTAAAAGTTGTTTATATTGATGCTTCAATCTCTATAGAAGAAACAAAGCGTCAGGCAATTGAAGCTTTTAAAGCAATTTTATAAACCATAATCAAAAAAAGCCAAGTTTATCTTGGCTTTTTATATTTACCACCTGATTTGACTTATACCCGATATATATATAACATATAAGATTAGTGTGGTTTATTATATATAAAAAATCATCATACAATAATATGAAAAAAATAAATAGAGTTTTTTTGATAATATTTTTAATGGTTATTGGTATGAGCATCTATTTTATTAATAATTCTCTTGCAGACACAACATTGTCAGAAAATATATATCAAGGGGCAAATAATCAGATATATATTTATACCATTCAACAAGACGGAAAAATAATAATAGGTGGTGATTTTTCAACATACAATGGAACATCAAGAAACCGTATTGCAAGATTAAATTCAGATGGATCACTTGATACAAGTTTTAACCCTGGCTCCGGGTTAAACAATATGATTCGTTCTATGTGCGAGCAACAAGACGGAAAAATAATAATAGGCGGTGACTTTACAACATATAACGGAACATCAAGAAACCGTATTGCAAGATTAAATTCAGATGGATCACTTGATGCAAGTTTTAATATTGGTAATGGAGTTGATAATTCTATTTATAATTGCTCCATTCAACCAGACGGAAAAATCATAATAGTCGGAGATTTTACAAAATATAATGACACAGGAAGGGGTGGAATTGCAAGATTAAATTCAGATGGATCACTTGATACAAGTTTTAATCCTGGTTCGGGAGCAAGATATTCAGTTTATAGTTCTGCCATTCAACAAGACGGCAAAATAATAATAGGTGGTGATTTTTCAACATATAACGGAACATCAAGAAACCGTATTGCAAGATTAAATTCAGATGGATCACTTGATACAAGTTTTAATCCTGGTTCAGGAGCAGATCGATTTATTAGATTTTTAACAATTGGATCTGGTGGCAAAATAATAATAGGCGGTGATTTCACAACATATAACGGAACATCAAGCAACCGCATTGCAAGATTAAATTCAGATGGTTCACTTGATACAAGTTTTAATCCTGGTTCAGGGGCAGATTATGCTATTTATTCTATATATAGACAGCAGGATAATAAATTAATAATAAACGGATATTTTTCAACATATAACGGAACATCAAGAAACCATATTGCAAGATTAAATTCAGATGGATCACTTGATACAAGTTTTAATCCAAATCTTGGTGCAGATAGTGCAATCTTTTTTTCTAAATTGGATCTAGATGGAGGAGTAATTATAGTTGGTAAATTTACAATGTATAATGGGCAAATGAGAAATTATATTGCAAGATTAAATTGGGATGCCTCTTTAGATAATAGTTTTAATAAACAAAATTTATCATTTTGGACTAGGGGTTCTTGGGTCAAGTCAAGAGACACATCTGCTGTGTATTTTATAGATATGAATCAAGTAAGACATGCATATATTAATGAATCAATATGGTATTCTTATTTTGATAGTAATACTTTTTTTACTATTCCCTCTGTGTCTTCTAGAAAATTAGAATCATATCCTTTGGGTAAAAATGTACCATTTAATGCCAATTCTTTGGTAAAAGTGCCATCAATTCCAAAAGTATATAGAATTTCTGCTAGTGGAGCATTGCAGTGGATAAAAACAGAAAATGCAGCTAATAGATTATATGGTCCTAACTGGAATACATTGATTTATGATATAAGTGAAACATCTTTTAGAGATTATGAGGTAAGTTTTAGTATAGAGTAAGAGATTTATATATAAAAAACAGTTCAAGTACTGAGCTGTTTTTTATTTTTAATGTTAAATTATAAACTTCACCATGAAAACTCTATCAAGGTTATTTAGATCTTTTTTAATTTCTATTATCGATTTTTTAAATATTTGCTCTATAAATGTTTTTAAAATTGGAGCTTGATCTGGGTCTATTTCAAGAAAAATATATTTTGGATTAAATCCTAGTTTTTCTATTTGATATAACAATTTTTTATAATATGATAATCCATTTTTTGAATAAGAGTAGAGAGCAGAGCGTGGTTCATATTTTATTGAATCATGGTTGTAGTTTTGTTTAATATATGGGAGATTCGCTGTGATTATATCAATTTTTTTATTTTCTATATTTTTTAATAAATCACTTTTTATAAATTCAATATTGTTTACTTTGTTTATCTTGGCATTTTTTTTAGCAATTCTTAGTGCTTTTTGTGAGATATCAGATGCTATAATTTTTACATTTTCTAATTTTTTTGCAAGTGCAATTGCAATACAACCAGAACCCGTTCCAATATCCAGAATTGTCAACCTCGAAGGTTGACCACCTCGAAGGTTGACCACCTCGCAGGTTGTATCAACTAAAATTTCTGTCTCAGGTCTTGGAATTAAAACATTTTTATTTACCCCAAATTTTAATCCATAAAAATATTTATAGCCCAATATATATGCAATTGGATAATTTTTCACTCTTCTTGATAATAATCTAAAAAATCTTTTTTCGGCCTTTTTGTGAATTATAAAATTAGGATTAGCTAAAATCCATTCTCTATTTTTTTTTAAAACAAAGCCCAGTAAAATTTCAGAATCTAAAATAAAAAAATCAATTCCATTATTTTTTAAAATTTCATAAGCAAATTTTAATAGTTCATTAATTTTCATTTCTATAGAATTCTTTTAATTTTTCTATAAATTCATCTATTTCACCATCAAGAACTCTATCTAAATTATATGACGTTAAATTTATTCTATGGTCGGTAACTCTGTTTTGTGGAAAATTATATGTTCTTATTTTTTCTGATCTGTCGCCAGACCCCACCTGGGATTTTCTATTTTTAGCAATTTCTTGTTGTCTTTTTTCTTCTTCTAGTGCAAGTAAACGAGATTTTAAAATTTGCATTGCTTTTTCTCTATTTTGTGATTGAGATCTTTCGTCTTGACATGAGACAACGACAGCACTTGGAAGATGGGTAATTCTTACGGCAGAATAGGTTGTGTTAACCGATTGACCACCAGCACCACTTGAACAAAATGTATCAATTTTTAAGTCTTTTTCTTCTATTTTAATATCAACATCTTCTGCCTCAGGAAGCACTGCAACTGTTGAGGCTGATGTGTGAATTCTTCCAGATTTTTCAGTTTCTGGAACGCGTTGTACTCTATGAACTCCGCTTTCATATTTGAGCACTCCAAAAGCATTATCACCAAATATTTCAAAAATTATTTCTTTAAATCCACCTATTTCAGTTCGGCTGTCGCTGAGTATTTGTAGTTTTAATCCATGTCTCTCGCAATATCTTGAATACATTCTGAATAAATCAGCAGAGAAAAGTCCTGATTCTTCTCCGCCTGTTCCAGCACGAATTTCCATAATCGCATTTTTTTTATCATATGGAGATGATGGATTTATCATTTCCTCAGTTTCTAAATTTAATTTATTTAATTTTTGTTCTAAATTTTCTTTTTCAGATTTTGCAATTTCAATCATTGAAATATCAGCTGATTTTAAAATTTCATCACACTCAGAAATTTGTTTTTCTAATAATTTAATTGTTGAAAAATTATCTAAGATTTTTTTTATCTCATTGTATTCTTTTGATATATTTTTAATTTTTGAAAGATCATTAAAAATTACCGGATCATTCATTTGATTTTCCAATTGTTCTGATTTTTTTTGTAATTCTTCTATTTTGTGACCATTAATCATATATTTAGTTTATCAAAATTTACAAAATAAAAACATCTTTGTGACATGAAAGATGTTTTTATTGCTTATGTTATTTTTTTGTAGATTTTGTTGATTTTTTGACAGCCTGTCTTGCTCTTTTTGCTTTCTTCCCAACTTTTGTTTTTGAAACCCTACTGTGACTCTCAACTCTTTTAGCATATTTATTTATAATTCCTGAATCATCAATAAGTTTTTGTTTACCTGTGTAAAATGGATGACATTGTGAACAAATTTCAATATTTATTGGATCCATTGTAGAACCAGTATAAAAAGTATTACCACAAGTACATGTGACCTTTACTTTTGCGTTGTATTTTGGGTGTAATTCTTTTTTCATAAAAATATAATTTATTAATATAACTGAATAAGATATTAGCACAATATTTAACAATATGCAAGGGTTTTTATAATTTATTGTAGTTGACTCTATTGTATTTTAGGGCTAATATATTATTATTATCACAATTGGGAGGATGGTATGGAAAAGGAACAAAAAACACAAGCGTTTATTAAACAAAACAACGAACCAACGGATGAGGAAATTATAACCCTGTCTCATAAAAAGGGGCTTAATAGTCGTCTAAATTTTTTAGATGAAGACGGTCTCATCCCAGAACCACGCGGTTTTCATTAATAAACCTCCTTTTTCAAGGGTTACTCCACGGAGTAACCCTTTTTCTTGCTTTTTTTTTATCATTGTGTTAATATTTAATCACTTTTTAAAGCATACTAATGCTTAATTTTATTAATCTAAATAATAGTTTTCAGATTACAGTTTACAGTTTTCAGAAATCTAGACATAAATAAATTTCTAAAAATTGAAACCTAAAAAACTGAAGCCTAATAATACAATATGAAAACAGTATCAATACTAGACTTATTAAAAAGTGGAGCACACTTTGGTCAGGTAAAATCAAAAAGATATCCAAAAATGGATAAATACATCTTCGGTGTAAAAGACGGGGTTCATATTATTGATTTGGAAAAAACAATAGAATCTCTTGAAAAAGCATCTGAATTTGTAAAAAAAATAATTACAAATAACGGAAAAATTCTTTTTGTTGGAACAAAGCGTCAAGCAAAAGCAATTGTTAGGGAATTTGCTGAAAGTATAAATATGCCATATGTAATATCACGTTGGTTGGGTGGAACATTTACAAATTTTGACAACATAATTCGTCTACCAAATAAAATGAAGAAATTAGAAGAAGATATGGCAAATGGTGTATATGAAAAATATACAAAAAAAGAAAAATTAATGATTGAGAGAGAAATTGCAAAATTAAAAGAAATGGTAGAGGGAATTAGAGATTTAAATGGTATTCCACAGGCAATTTTTGTAGTTGATATAAATTATGAAAAAACAGCCGTAATAGAAGCAAAAGAAAGAAAAATTCCCGTAATTGCAATTGCTGACACAAACACAAATCCAGAACTTGTTGATTACCCAATTCCAGCAAATGATGATTCTGCAAACACCTTAAAACTTATACTCTCAGTATTTAAAGAATCAATAAACGAAGTAAAAAAATAAAAATTTAGTATCAATTATAAAGTTATAAAGTTTTAGGTTTTTAAACTTAGGGACTTTATAACTTTTAACTTTATAATATTTTAACAAAAATAAATATGGACATAGCACAAATCAAACAACTTAGAGATTTAACTGGTGCAGGAATGAGCGACTGCCAGAAAGCACTAGAGGAAACAAATGGTGATTTAAATCAAGCAGTAGAATTTCTTAGAAAGAAAGGCGAACAATTAGCAGATAAAAAATCTTCAAGAACAGCAAATGAAGGTTGTATTTCTATTATTAAAAAAGATAATAAAATTTCAATAGTTGGATTAAATTGTGAAACAGATTTCGTTGCAAGAAATTCAGATTTTATAAATTCCACAAAGGAATTATCAGAAAAGCTTTTAGAATCCGGAACAGAAAATTTTGAATCAATTGCAGACGATAAAATAAAAAATGAATTGATTGTAAAAATTGGTGAAAATTTAAAGTTAGCATTTTTTGAGATTATAGAAGGAAATCCAATTTCATATTATTTACATACAAATAATAAAATTGCTTCAGTAATATCGTTAATAGGCGGAAATGAAGAATTAGCAAGAGACATTGCGATGCATGCAACAGCAATGAATCCAACATATTTGCGCCCCGAAGACGTTCCAAATGACACGATAGAAAAAGAAAAAGAAATTTACAAAGAACAATTAAGTAAAGAAGGAAAACCAGAAAATATTATTGAAAATATATTAAAAGGTAAAATAGATAAATTTTACAAAGAAAATTGTCTTACTAATCAATTATTTGTAAAAGATGACACAAAAACAATCTCTAAATTATTAGAAGAAAATCAAGCACAAATAGATAAATTTAGAAGATTTAGTCTATAGTTTGTTATTTGTTGTCGTGGGTTGTATAATGAAATTATAATAATTTATTTTTCTTCATGAAATATAAAAAAGCGATTATTAAATTATCAGGGGAGGCTCTAAGCGGAGCTGGTAATTTTGGTTTTGATTTTACAAGAATTAAAAAATTAGCAAATGAACTAAAATATCTAAATCAAAAAGGTATAAAAATGGGAATTATGATAGGTGGTGGCAATATTTTCAGGGGTCGTATGATAAAGAATAATGAATTAAATAAAATACGTGCTGATCACATGGGAATGACAGCAACAGTTTTAAATGCAATGTGTTTGAGCGGTGTACTAAATCAAATTGGAGTCAAATCAAAAGTAATTTCAGCATTTCCAGTTTCTAATTTTGTAGAAGTTTATAACAATAAAAAATGTTTAAAATATTTTAAAGAAAATTATATTTTAGTTTTTGCTGGGGGGACTGGAAATCCTCATTTTACAACAGATACTTCATCTGTTGATGTGGCAAGAAAATTAAAAGCAGAAATAGCTTTAAAAGCAACTCAAGTTGATGGTGTTTATGACAAAGATCCAAATAAATATAAGAGCGCGAAACAATTTCAAGAATTAAAATTAAAAGATGCGATAAAAATGAAATTAGGAATTATGGATTTACGTGCCTATGAAATAGCTGAGAAAAATAATATAAAAATAAAAGTTTTTAAATTAAAAAGTGAAAATTTTAAACGTATTTTTACAAAAGATGATATTGGAACTTTAATAACAAAATAATATGAAAATATTTGGTGCAAAATTTGTTTCCTGGGATTCTACAAATTATTTTTCCTCAAAGGAAGAAAATTTTTCTATCGGAGACAGGATTCTTGTAGAACACACGGAAGTAAATGATATTGCAGAAATAGTTGAAATAAAAGAATCTAATGAGACTCAATTAGCTGAGTTAATAAGACATGCTAACGATAAAGATATTTCTCAATTGAAGAAAAATAACATAAATAATGATAAGATTCTCAAAGATGTAAAAAATCTTATTAAAAAACAAGAACTTAAAATGAAGCTTGTTGATTTACATATATCATTTGATAATTCAATGATGGTTTTTTCTTTTGTGGCTGATGGAAGAGTTGATTTCAGAGAGTTGGTAAAAAATATTTCAAAAAAATATAAGAAAAAAATTAGATTATATCAAATTGGAGTTAGAGATGAAGCAAAATCTTTTGGTGATATTGGAGAGTGTGGTCAGGTTTTGTGCTGTAAAAGATTTTTAAAAACATTAGAAAGTATAAATACAAGTTTTGCAAGAGATCAGCAAGTTGCTCATCGTGGACTAGAGAAATTATCTGGGATGTGTGGAAGATTGAAATGTTGTCTTGCTTATGAAGAAGATGCTTATCAAGAATTATTAACTGGAATGCCAGAAATAGGAGATAGGATTAAAACAAAAAGTGGAGAAGCTGAAGTAATAGAGTTAATGCCACTTAAAAGATCATATAAAGTAAAATTAGACAAAGATCAAAGTATTATAATTATTAACCTAGAATAATTATGCAATACAAAGAAGGAGATAAGTCCTTTATAAATCATCCTAAATATTGTAAGGGTTGTGGACTTTGTATAGAATTTTGTCCAAAAAAATGTTTAGAATTTACAGACACAGAACGAGGAGTTTATGGAAATGACACTATTAAATGTGATATTTCAAAATGTATTCAATGTAAAATTTGTGAGAGAATTTGTCCCGATGGTGCAATTAAAATTGGCTCTTAGCTTTCAGCTATCAGCTTTTAAGAAATTATAAAAGTGGGTTTCAGCTCACTTTTTGTGTTTTTCTCCATTTCCTTTAATCTGTATGTGAAAGTTAAAAGAAAAAACTCTCCGAAGAGAGTTTTTTATTGTGATATATTTTTATATATAGAAATTTTTGTCAATATTTTAAAAATATATATTTATTTAATGCTTTTGCTTATTTTTCATATTTCCTTTATAATCTCTATGTGAATATAAAAAGAAAATATATGTCAAAAAAGTGGAAATTAGCAGATAGTATTCCTGATAATTTCATAAAAGAATTTCCGGATCTAAGTCCGGTAGTTTTGCAATTACTTCACAATAGGGGAATTAAAACTCAAGAACAAATTGACGAATTTTTCAACGCTGATTTTATTTCTGATATTTGTGATCCATATGTTTTAATTGATATGGAGCGCGCTGTTAAAAGAATATTTGAAGCAGTAGAAAAAAATGAAGAAGTCCTAATTTATGGAGATTATGATGCTGACGGTGTGACAAGCTCTGCACTTTTATATGATATTTTTACTCAAATTGGACTTCATCCAGAAGTTTATATCCCACAAAGAGAAACAGAGGGTTATGGATTAAACGAAGGTGCTGTAAAAGAAATAATTTCTAGGAAGTTTAATTTAGTTGTTACTTGTGATTGTGGAATAAGTAATTTTGATGAAGTAGAAATTTTTAATAAATCTGGGGTTGATGTGATTATAACAGATCATCACAAAGAACCAGAAAAATTACCAAATGCATTTGCTATAATTCACCCTGGACTTAAGCGAGAAAATTATAAAACAAAAAATTTAGCAGGAGTGGGCGTTACATACAAATTAGCAAGTGGAATTATAAAAAGTGATTTATTTGCTAAAGATAAGCAAGAAAAAGAAAAAAGTTTAAAATGGTTACTTGATTTAGTTGCGATAGGAAGCGTTACAGACATGGTGCCTTTGATAGGAGAAAATAGAACCTTAGTAAAATATGGACTTATAGTTTTACGAAAAACTCAGAGATTGGGATTACAGCAACTTTATGAAATTGCAGGAACGAATGTAGAAAAAATAAATAGCATGACAATTGGTTTTCAAATTGGTCCAAGGCTTAATTCTGCGGGTCGTATGGATCATGCAAATAACGCATTTGAATTACTCAAAACAAATAATTTAGAAACAGCAATAAAAATTGCAAGAGAATTAAATATAAGTAATTCAAAAAGACAGGATTTAACAAATAAAATTGTGCTGGAAGCAAAGAGTCAGATTGATTGCGTTGATGAAAATACAAAGTTTATTTTTGTTAAAAATGAAAGATGGAATTTGGGAATTATAGGACTCGTTGCTGGAAAATTATCTCAGGAATATTACAGGCCAAGTTTTGTTTTAGGACACGATAATAAACACTGGGTTTGTTCTTGTCGTTCAATTGATGAAATTGATATAATGGAAGTAATTTTAAAATTTAGTGATAAATTAATTAGATTTGGTGGACATAAATCAGCAGCAGGATTTTCTCTCCCAGATGAAAATTTAGAATATGTTCAAAATGTGATAAAAGATGAATTAGAAAAAAAACTACTAGGACTTGAATTGAGCTCATCTTTAAAAATTGAAGCAGAAATTAATTTAGCTAATATTGACTGGAATTTATGCGATTATTTAGAAAAATTTGAACCATTTGGGATGGAAAACCCAGAGCCAAAATTTTTATTAAAAAATTGTATTGTAAAAGAAATATCAACAATGGGTTCTGATAAATCACATTTAAGAATTACACTAGAACAGGATGGAATAATAAAAAGAGCGGTTGGATTTGGATTCGCGAATAAATTTTCAAATTTGAAAATTGGAGATAAAATAGATTTAGTAGTAAATATTGGTATAAATGAGTGGAATGGAAATAGAAATATAGAAATTTATATAAGTGATATTAATTTAAAAGAAAATGTATAAATTATTTACAGATGGTGGTTCTCGTGGTAATCCAGGGCCAGGCGCTATTGGCGGAGTTTTAATACAAAATGAAAAAATAATTAAAACATTTTCAAAAACCATTGGTCATTGTACAAATAATCAAGCAGAATATCGAGCAATTATAAAAGGTTTAGAAATTGCAAAAGAATTAGAAATAAAAGAATTAGAGTGTTTTTTAGATAGTGAATTAGTTGTAAAGCAAGTTAATAGAGAGTTTAAGGTGAAAGATAAAGATTTGGCGGTTTTTTTTGTTAAAATTTGGAATATGAAGCAAGAATTTAAAAGGATCACATTTACTCATGTGCCTCGTGAACAGAATTCTCTGGCTGATAAATTAGTAAATCAGGCATTAGATAGCAATTAGTTTTTAGCAATTAGTTTTTGGATATTTTATGGTCAGCGATTTGCTGATTTTTTGTGAATAAAAAAAGAGGAGAGAGAAAATAGTATTTACTACCAAGTATGCTATCTTCTCTTTACCTCGTTTGAGCCTTCGCTCCAGACACTACGGCCTATAACGGATTATACGCCATAATATCCATTTATCCCTAAATTGCCCTGGGATCATGGGCACAGTCCTTAAGTAGATATTAAACTTTTATCTTAATTTTGTCAATAGTTGTAGATAAAAAAGAAAACCAGCCTTGGATTAGGTTGGTTTGAAATAATCCGGCGCCTCCAATGAGCTATTTGTAATCTCTCACTCTTTGATTGAAGGCGAGGAGACGTCGGATATATTGTTAACCGTGGGAGAGTGGCTCGATTTAACTATGTAGTAAGCCGGAGATTAATCTCCATAATGCTATACCAGGCAGTTTTCAGCTTTTCGCTAAAAAGAGCACCTCTACCAACGGTGTCTCAATCCCTGGATTTTAGTGCAGGTCATCTCCGCGGAAGAATTCCTGCTAGGGGGGCGAGACTATTTCCAGTACTTTTTACACCTGATTTTTCAGGCGGGCTCCTTGTCTGGGTGGGGAGCTTTTTTTCGTGGGCGGGAGTGGCTTTGTGGCCTAGGTCGGTTTTAAACCAGTGCTTCACTTCTTTGGTGTGCTGTGCTGGGTTTATCCGACCGTTGGTCCCGCTTTGCCTATTTTATAAAGCGTTGGCAGACGACGCTGTACCTCATTTAAGATTTAACTAGTCCAATGGAACCTCCCACCTCTTACGATTGAGGTAATAATAATTTTTTGGGTAGTTATTGCGGTTAAACGGCACTTACTATGTGCTAGATTTTACCGCACTATAAGGGCAAAATTATGTAGAAGAAGATGAATCTCATTATTTTAAGCTGTTTCTTTGAAGTTTTTAGCCATTTACTTTGAATATTTATCTTGCATATCTTCTGCATAATTCTGCCTTTATCCGTCTCTCAATTGTCAAATTACATTTTCGGTTAACGAATTAACATATCATATCTACGGAATTTGTCAATAGTGGATTGTGGATAACTACAACCTCGAAGGTTGGCAACCTCGAAGGTTAATTTACATTGAATAAAGCCTCAAAATTTGATATTCTTAACATATATAAATCTAAAACTTCCAAAACATGAAAGAAGATAAATTTTTGTATAACTGGAATATATTAGGACATGTGAATATAGTTCAATATTTACAAAAAATTGTAAAAAAAAAGAATTTTTTAAATACTTATCTTTTTTCAGGAGCAGAAGATGTTGGTAAAAAAACAGTTGCAAGATATTTTGTAAGTTCTATATTTTGTAGTAGCGAAGAAAATATTCCCTGTAATAAATGTAATGATTGTTTGGAAATAAAAAATTTAACTCATCCAGATTTAATTTCTGTTTCACTGGAAGAGGGAAAGAAAAATATTTCCATTGAACAAATTCGGGATTTTAGAGATAAATTTTCTTTAACTCCAATGCGATCCGAATTTAAAATAGGAATTATAAATGATACAGATAGATTAAATCCCGAATCATCCAATGCACTTTTAAAAATTATCGAAGAACCGCCCAAAAATTCATTTATAATTTTGATAGCCCGTGATACTGATAAAATTTTACCAACAATAAAATCCCGTTCACAGAATATTATTTTTGGAGGTGTAAAACAAAAAGAAATTTATGATTATTTAGTTGATGGTGGCGCTGATAAGAATTTAGCACAGGAGTTATCAAGATTTTCAGGCGGAGCACCTGGGGTAGCGATGGCATATTTAAAAAATCCAAAAGAATGGGAAAAAAGAAAGCAGGATTTGAGGGAAATAATTGAAATAATGCAATCCTCAATAAATGAAAAATTTAAATGGATTGAAAATATTGTAGACAAATCGAGAACTCAAGATTCGTATAGTGTACTTTCAAAAACCCTTATTGATTTTATGAGAATCGCAAGAGATCTTTGTATTTTTAAAACAGATAAGCACCCTGAATTAATACATCCATTTTTACAAGAAGGCATAAAAGTTGTTTCAGAAAAGTATAAAGTAGAAAAATTATTGGAATTTTATAATTTTGCAAATAATTCAAGAAATATAATTTTTGAAAACGTAAATCCAAGATTAATTTTTGAGAATTTATTATTAATATAAAATAGTTATAAAGCACCAGACCATAAAGTTAAAAAATAAAATTTTATAGTGTCTGGTTTTTAACTCAGTATTTAAATTTATGAACACAAAAATAAGAATTTTATTAGTTATTTTATTGTGTTTTGTTTTATCAGGATGTTCGTTAAATTTAGGAAATATTGGAAGTAAAAAAATTGAGGATTCCGGATTTTTTATAAGTTATGATAGGGGAGAAACATGGGTGCAAAAAGTTGAATATTTGAGAGTCGGTCCAAATAGATTATTTTTTAAGACAGCTCAGTCTACATTTATAAAACAAGATCCAAATGATCCAAAGGCAATTTATTTAGGGACATTACAGGATGGCTTATTATATTCTTTTGATGGAGGTTTGGGTTGGCAAAAAACACTTTTTCAAAAAGGAGTTGTATATGATATTGAAATTGATAGTAAATATAGATGCACAATGTATGGGGCCGTTTCAAATAAAATTTACAAGACAGAAGATTGTGGAAGGAATTGGAGACAAATTTATATTGATGGAAACAATAAGAATATAAAATCTATTTTAATTGATTATGTTAGTAATAATAAAGTATATTTTGCAACGGCCGATGGAAGATTTTATAAAAGTGATGATTTCGGTGTTTCGTGGAAAATGTTAAAAAGTTTTGACAAGCAAATTATTGTAAAGACAGCAATGAACTCAAATAATCCGAATAAAATTTATGTTTGCACAGAAAAAAATGGAATCTTTAAAACAGAAAATGGGGGCATAGATTGGGTTAATATTACAGACAGAATAGACCTTGGAGATAAAAAGACCGTATCCAGTATAAATAACTATAGAGATTTTGAATTTGATTTATCTAAGGATGATGCATTTTTTTATGCTAATAAATATGGAATTTTTTATTCAAAAGATGGCGGCGCTACTTGGAATGTATTAAAGCTTCTTACAAAACCCAGTTCAGTAAATATTTATTCTATTGCTTCTAACCCCAAAAATTCAAATGAAATTTATTACACAATTCCTAATAAATTTTATAAAACTTTAGATGGAGGAAATACCTGGGTTACAAAAACACTCCCAACAAAACAAGTACCTATTGATATGATGGTAGACCGAGCAAATCAAAATAGTATCTTTATGGCTGTTAAATTAATAAATAAATAATATAATAATTAATTAAACACATTTATGTCACAATTTATAGAGTCTTTTAATGAGGATTTTAATAAAGTGGTAAAACATTTTCAGGAAGACATTGAAAAATTAAAAGCCGGGAGGGCACATCCCTCAATGATAGAAGATATTTTTGTAGAATGCTATGGGGTTAAAACTCCACTTAAGCAAGTCGCTTCAATTTCAATACCAGAGTCATCATTATTGCAAGTTGAGCCCTGGGATAAAACAGTTATAAAAGAAGTTGAAAAAGCATTATCATCCGCAAATTTAGATTTAAGTGTTTCTGTTGCTGGAAATATTGTAAGAGCAAAGATTCCAGCTTTAACTGAGGAGAAAAGAAAACAGACAATAAAAATTTTAAACGAAAAAAAAGAAGACGCAAAAGTCATAATTAGACAAATAAGAGAAAAAATAAAAAAAGAAATAGAAAGACAAGAAAAAGACAAAGAAATTTCGCAAGATGAGAAATTTTCCTTTATCGAGGAATTAGATAAAGTTACCAAGGATAAATCAACTGAAATCGACAATATTTCAAAAGCAAAAGAAGAAGATACAATGAAAATATAAACTATAGAGTTTTCGGGGTCTAAAATTTAAATTTGTGTAACTTAGTATTTTTAATTTTTAACTCAATAATATGTTTTTAACAATAATAATATTTTTTATAATTTTAGGTATCATAGTTTTTGTTCATGAGATTGGACATTTTTATACCGCAAGAAAGTTGGGAATTGGAATAGAGGAGT
>JAQVMR010000069.1 GCA_028703545.1 Patescibacteria group bacterium | reverse complement strand
TCGATAGTCTTTTCTCCAGATAAAATTTTTGGTAAAAGCTTCCAGCCCTTTTTCATGATAGCAATGTGATCCATAATTGTGATAAATTTATTTTTCTAAGTATAATTATTTGTTTCTAAAATCATAAATTAATGAGATTAATTTTCTTCAAGAAGACTTTCTTTTAATTCTTTGAGCTCATTTTCATCATCTATCACTTCTCCCTTGTATAATTTATATAAGCAAGGAATGACCCCGCAATTTTCACAAGTTCCCCAGCAACACTTGCCACCATTCTCTTTATTTAATTTTCTGCAAAGTTCAACTTCTTTTTTAAAAACTTCTTCGTTTATTATTTTAGGATTAATTCCTGTTTTACAATTAATTTCTTCCATAAAATTTTATTTTTATAATCTTAAACAAATTATAACTTAAAGAAAGATTTTAAGAAAGAGTACGGAGCAAAAGTACTTTTAATTGTTTATCCATCTCTTTTTTCCATGCATTTTTTAATCTGTATGACGCTATCTAAGTTTTTAACAATTTCAAAAATTAATTTTTCAAATTTAGTCTTGAAAATGTATATTTTTGTATTAGATAAATGATCGTATAATTATCTTCGTAAAACTTAGACCTCTTATTAAATTTTTTATTAAATTTTTTTTCAAGCTCTATTTATTCAATTCTTTTTCCGTTTTTCTTTTCCGTTCCTACTTATAACGACAGTTAAAATATAATTCTTATCTTTAGGAATAATTTCTTTATTCCTAAAAATCCAGATTTTTTAATTTTGATTAATTTATTATATTGATCTTCCCTAGAATTTTGTCCTAGATGTCTGTATCCAGAAACATCATCTGATTTTTCATATTGATGAACAGCCAAAATCTTATATTTTTGCCACCACCAATTAACAAATTTTGAAGATACAATATTCGCAGCATCACCATTTTTTATTTTACTTTCTTGATATATTTTATAATAAGCAAAGGAAACTATTCCAATTATAAAGGGTGTTAATGCTTGTATAGTATTAGCATAATTTTCATTAATATCTCTTAAAAAATTTAGTATCATATCAATTTATTTTTTAAATAATATAAAAAATGGTAATTTATCCAAACCGACATATCTAAACATCTTATAATTTGCTCTCCTCGCAGTTGATGATAATTGATACTTCTTTAAGCTGTCTTTGGGTACAAAAGGATAAAATCTTATTTCTTGCCTTTCTTGATCTTTCTCTTTCCATTTAAAATTAACTATTAACGGTGGTGTAATATATCCTGATTTTAAAACTTTTTCCATAATATCCCACCCAGCACCAAATATTTCTTTCTTTGGTTTGCTTCTATTTGTTTTAACTTGTGCACGAAAATTACAACCAATACATTGTAAATCATACAAGGGGTAATTCGTTGGCAATAACATTAATTCCTTTCCGCAATTTGGACACTTTACCAAATCTACAACCTCCTGCTCTCCTTGATTTCCATTTATTTTATTATTTGATATCTTGTTCTCCATTTTTTATATTTATATAAACAAAAACATCCAAATCAAAAAATGTTTCTATTTATTAATAAGTTGTTTTGTATAATGCCACCCTGTTTTGCACTCCTGAGGCCCGATTAATGATTTGTTATTCGACTTAGCAATAGTAATATTTTAGCAATCTGCTCCTTCTGCCATTCTATCATATATTGTACAGGAGAAAGCTTGTTTTTGAAAGCTCCATGCACCCTGTCAATATTGTAGAAGATGAGATAATCAATGAGCTTTCCATTGAATTCATCTGGATTAAGCAAATAGTGCATATTGTAATCAATGAATTCATCTTGGAATCTACTCTTAAATATCCAGGGCTTCCTAAAGGATCAAGCTTTCTCCTTTCCCCGATTCTTATTGATACTGCGCATGTTTTCTCAAAGGTTGTAGAAGATGACAAATATTGCTTTCTTTTTCCTAAATTGTAAATGTGAGAAATGGAAATATTGCTAAGATTCTCATACTCTTTTTTATTGAATACATTGCATTGTCTTTCAAGCAAGGCTTTGACGCAAGGCCCGCTCGGCCTCATGTGCAGATTGTCTGTCTTAGCTAAAAGAGCAGTGTCAAAAGGAAAGTATTTCATCGGGAAAGAGTGCTTCTTCTTTGAGGATAGGAGAATATCATGCTCATTTTGTATTAGAAAACGTTTATCATTTCATGCCGGTTTTGTATTGGATAAGTCTTTTTTTGGGAATAAAACCAAACCAAAAATTATTATTTCTATCTTTAGTATTTATTAAATTTTTTATTAATTTAAAGTTTTGATTCATTGCTGTTTATCAAAATATATTTAGGACTAAATAGATAAAATAAAATTGTAAAAAATATAAAGTTTTTAAAACTATTGTTCTTTAATCAGAGTAATTGTTATATAGTCATGTTTTTCGTCGGATAAACAATTATAAATCTTATAATTTTTAGGAACAATATATTCTTCGCATCCACCATCATTAAAATAGTTTATAAAAGTAATTGATTCTGGAAGATTGTTGCTTACAATATCTTTAGCATTAAAATAAAATTTGATATCATCTATATCTTTAGATAAAATCATTTCTGAATATTTAGAATTAGTTATTGATTGATTTGCTAAATTAAAATTTTGTTCTTCTTCGTTCCACTGAAATACTTTAAAAATATCCTCTTTAATAGCTTCATTTGGATTATCACAAAAATCATTGCAACATAATCCAGCAAATGAATTTGAATGCCCAGAAATAACCAATAAGCCATCCCTGCTTTGTTTGTAATAAATACTATTAAATTCTCTTTCGTCTTCCATTAAGTATCTTGGAAAAGAAAAAACTTCTTTTGGGACACCATTATAAATTCTATAAAGCAACATGTTTTCGTCAATCATTACACATCCACCAGTAGTGGCATTACCGTTGTAAGCTATAAAAAATGGTTTTCCATTATTGATAAAATAATTAGGAATAACATCTATGGTTGTTCCTATATGATGGGTAGAATAAATAAAAGACAAAACAGAATATTTTTCCCCCTTTTCAATTACATAAAAATAATCTCTTTCCATTAAAGAAGATATAAGATTAATTAAAACAACATCATTGTTATTCATAACATCAAATTTGCCTCTTTGAATTTTTTGATCCAATTCGAGACCAGCTAAATCATAACTTGCTATGATATATTCAATTAATTTTTCATTAGAATAAAAAATATCATCCGTAAGCTCTTGAGAGGCTATGTCCCATTCTCTACTATAAGTAATGTTATGGTCTCCATCAATAAAAGTTGCTTTTTCCTCTTTTTCTTTATATTCGGTTGTTTTTAATGAAATTTTTACCATTGCACAAGTAGGACACCCTCCATGAGTTCCTTTCTCTTGTTCATAATTAACACAACGGTGCAATTTGAAACCTTCTGGTATAATATATTCGTAAACTATTCCCATGCCCGGACAATATGCTTCAGTCCAAAATGTAATTGCTTTTGGCAAATTATTATTAACTATTTCTGTTGCGTGAAAATATTCTTTTGCTTCTTCATCTGTCATTTTGTCAGGATATACTTTTTGATTTTTTCCTTGGTTTTCCTCTACTTGATTATTTTTAATTTTTAATTCTTGATTCTGTTGTATATTTTGATTATCCTCTTTTTGCTTTTTATTTTTATCTATTAAATAATAGCCAAAACCACCAGCAGCAATTAAAAACAGGATAACTATTCCAATAATTGCGATAGAAGCGATTCCTTTTTGTTTCATGTATTTTTTATTTATCTTTTCTCTCCTATGGCTTGCTTATACAAAAAGCCCACCACAGGTAATGACCGAAGTCATTCATACCAGTTTCCCGATATGGCGAGTTAAACAACCCCATGATGGGTCCTTTATGATTAACTCGTCCTTTCGCCATGCCTTCAATAAAAATTAAAGGTTTAGGCTACTTTTATTAAATTTTATAAATATATTATCACAAAACCATCAATCTGCATAGATAGAATCAAACAAAAACCCCATTTCTGGGGCTTCCAATACATTTCGTAAGGTGCTCACAGTAACAACGACGATTTGAGTGCTTAGCTCAGTATAGATTTTCTTTCTTGCAAGCGTGTTCCGAAGTTTCTTTACCCCCTTCCCAGGAGTTTTGTAATTAGATAATGCGGCTAACCTTGCTATCACTGCTCTAATTGATATTAGTACGTCATCTATATTGCCCATAACATCTTCGTTCTTGAATCGCAGAGTAATTATCTTTTTCTTGCTCCATATCTCTTCATCTCTCCGCCTATCTTCTTCTATCTGCTTGGGGGCAAAATGATAGCCACCATCAACTTCAATTATTAATCCATATTTCTTTATAAAAAGATCGGCAAACCGGACACCTTCTT
>JAQVMR010000068.1 GCA_028703545.1 Patescibacteria group bacterium | reverse complement strand
GAATTAGCAATTGAATTTGTAAAAAATAATCCATCTAGGTATGTTATAAAACCATGTAGTGACACATCCTATAATAATGAAGGAGGATTGGGTTTAAACAAAAAAGAAGACACAGAAGATGATAAAGTATAAAAAAGTTTCTTTTTGTTGGCGATGAAGAAAATGGTCAAGACATAATTCAGGTTTTAGAGGCATATAGCAAAACGACTCGAAATAATATAGGTAAATTTCAATTGCAAAAAAAAGTTAATGGAGTTGAGGTTGCCGTTGGAGCATTTTTTAATGGAAATAAATTTATTTATCCTGTAAATGTGAATTTTGAACACAAAAGATTGTTTCCGGGGAATATAGGTCCATCAACTGGCGAAATGGGCACAACAATGTTTTGGTCAATGCCAAATAAAATTTTTAATTCAACCCTAAAAAAATTGGAAGAGAAATTAGCAGAAGAAAAATATGTTGGATATATTGATATAAATTGTATTGTAAATGGAAATGGGATTTACCCACTTGAGTTTACTACCAGATTTGGCTACCCTACAATTTTTATTCAGCAAGAAGGAATAAATATGCCAATGGGAGAGTTTTTTTATAGGTTGGCAAAGGGAGAAAGTTTTGAATTAAAAACTAAAAAGGGTTTTCAAATTGGTGTAAGAATTATTATGCCTCCATATCCATTTGACGATATACCTACGTTTGAATTATATTCAAAAGAGGCTGTTATAGTTTTTAAAAAGAAAAATTATGAGGGTGCCCACATTGAAGACGCAAAACTTTTAAATGGAGAGTGGGTTGTGGCTGGGGATAGCGGAGTTGTTTTGACAATAACAGGTTCAGGACTTTCTATGAAACAGGCACAAACACAAGTCTACAACAGAATTGATAACATTTTAATTCCAAACATGTATTATAGAACTGATATTGGTGATCGGTGGTATGAAGATAGTGATAAATTACATGTTTGGGGATATTTAAGAGAATTATAATTTAAATACAAATTATATGAAAAGAATGTTTATATATTTTATTATAGCAATTGGCGTACTTTTTGTTGCTGTAATATTTTTTAGAATATTATCCGGAGACGAAGATACCTGGATTTGTGAAAATGGCATTTGGATAAAACACGGAAACCCAACAGTACAAATGCCAACACAAGAATGTAAATCGAATGAACAAAAAAATATTTGTAGCGAGATTGATAGAAGTTTAAAAAATCCAGTATGTGGAGAAGATAATAAAACATATTATTACGGAGAAAAAGAAGCAATGTGTAGTGGTATAAAAGTTTTATATAATGCTGAGTGTGGAAAATTAAATTTATCAATTTGTGCTATGAGTAATATGTCTAGCAGAGAAGAGTGTCAAAAATTAATGGAACAAAGAATTGCTTTTGAGAATTTTATAAAGGAAAATATTTCAGAAATTTCTCCAAAAAAGGAAGTTTTGGGTGGAAAATTTTACATAACAAAATTTACATGGGCTGATGATAATAATGGGCTAGTTGATTATGAAGATGGTCACATTGCTTTTAAAGCAAAGTTTAATATTTCTCTAGAAAGAAATAATCCAAAAATTAATTTTTTTGAAATTATAAAAGAGTAATAATTTTTTATAAAAAATAAAACTCCCGTACTGACCCGGAAGTTTTTTTGTGTCTTAATAATTTTAGATTTTTTTCCTTGTATTGTCTGGATTACAGTATCTACAAGAATAATATCTTGTATTAGTGTTAAATCCACATAAGTCGATTTCTGAGTTGAAGGTGGCTATTGACGGTAATTCTTCTTTTGCTTTTCCACACTTAGAGCAAATCGGTTTCGTGTTTTCAACACTTTCCTTATCTAAGCTAAAAATATTATAAAAAAACACACAAAAGAATGCCTTGATACCTATAAATAATTTTTTGAATTTATCCATGATTCCCCCATAAAAATTTTTTATATAAAAATGTTATTAGTATTTTGATCTATTGTCAAATAATAAATAATATTGACTCCAGCTATTAATGTGATAGGATGTCCATATAAGAAGTATTAGACGCCCTATTATATAGAGCCGTCTAATACATAAAAAATCCATAAAAATAGGTAAAAGTAAAAACAAAAACAAAAAGGCGTCTAATTATTCAGGTGCCTTTTACATTTGTTGAAAATTAATTTTAATAAGAAAAGTGAATGCAATACTCCTCTATTTATAATAAATTTAGGAGCATAAAAACCAAAACCCCGCATCTTGCGATACGAGGAGTTGGCGAAAAGCGATTTATGAAGCTTATATATACCCGCAAAGGTATATGTTTGGCCTCGTTTTGATTTTAGCACTTAAATTGTGTTTGTCAAGTAATTTAAGTATTTAATCAAACGAGTATATTAATAATTAATAAGGTCATTTGACCAGAAAGAAAAGCGTATGGATGTTAATAAAGCCATATTTATCGGAAGATTTATAAAAGATCCGATAAATAAAAAATTGAGCTCGGGCACTGATTTTTGTCGTGGTGTCTTGGCTACAAATTATTTTTATAAAGACAGTAAGACCAAAAAAACACAAGACAAAGTAGAATTTCATAATTTGGTTTTTTGGGGAAAATTAGCACAGATTGTTGAAAAATATGTAAAAAAAGGTGATAAAGTGTATGTAGAGGGAAGAATTAATACTAGAAATTGGGAAGACAATGAGAAAGTTAAACACTATAGAACAGAAATTGTTGCAAATGAACTTATAATGCTTGGTGGAAAGAAAAAAGAAGAAAGTAATAAAGCTGTAATTAAAGAAGAGACCAGTGTTGAAGAAATTGATATTGACGAAGAATAGTTATTAAAATATGGGGATTTGGTCTTTTTGGTTTGGCGACCCTAGATCATTTCCCCATATAAAATAATAATATGAAAAGCAAAATACAAAATTTTTATTTTACAATATTTATAATATTTTTTGCTACACTTTTGATTTTTATAAATACATCACGCGCACAGGGATTAATATTTTCTGAAATTATGTATGATCCGCAAGGAACTGACACTGGAAATGAGTGGGTTGAGGTTTTTAATAATACTAGTTCTACACTTAGTATAACAAATGATTTTAGATTTAATAATGGAACCAATCATGTAATGAATTTGATTTCTGGAATTTCAGACATAGATTCTTTAAATTTTTTTATAATAACAAATAATTCTCAAAATTTTTTAAATAATTATCCAAATTATCCCTCTACTCTATTTGAATCATCATTTAGTCTGAATAATACAAGCGGAGTTATAAAAATTTTACAAGAGACAAATTTATTAGCAGATCAATCTTATGAAAATATACTTGGAGCAAATGATAACGGAAAGTCACTCGAAAGGATTGATTTATTTTTAATGGATAATAATTGGCAAGAGTCTTATATTGTTGGTGGGACACCAGGACTTTTTTCAAGTGTAGCCCCAGAAAATACAGCACCAGTTTCTATAATTAATGTAAGTACAACTACTTTTTATGTTGGAGATTTAATTTCTTTTGATGCAAGTTCGTCAACAGACGAAGGCTTAGAAGATTTATCATATTTTTGGAGTATAGAAGACATTACAAGCTCAACTGATAAAATTTTTAATCATTCTTTTACAAATCCAGGAATATATAATGTAGAATTAATTGTTTCAGATGGATTTTTACAAGACTCAGAAAATATATCTATAAGTATTTTAGAAAACAAACAAATAGATTATACAAATCAAATTATAATAAATGAGTTTTTAGCAAATCCAGAAGGAAGCGACACCACAGAGTGGATCGAATTAAAAAATGTTGGCGATAATATTATAAATTTAGAAAATTTTTATATAAAAGATGTTTCAGGGAAAAAATATACTTTTTCTCCAAATGACTTTGACGATTTAAATTTAGAAAGAGAAGGTTTCTTTATTGTTGATTATACTATTTCTGGTATCACTTTAAATAATTCCAGCGATTCCCTGTATTTGTTTGATAAAAACGATAATAAAATATTCGAAATTTCTTATTCAAATCCAGAAGAAGGATTTTCGTATGCTTATTTTGATGGTTTTTGGGAGTGGACAAATATTTTGACAAAAAATGCAGAAAATCAAAAACAAATTATAAACAAACCAGAGGCAATAATTGACATAAGCGGAGGTTTTTTTACAGAAAGTGAGATAAATTTCTCCGCAGCAAATTCATACAATTCAAATGGTGGAGAATTGTCATATAAGTGGTATATAAATAATTATTTGAAGAGCAGAGAAGAACAATTTCAGACAAAATTTGAAACCAGCGGAACTAAAATAATAAAATTAGTTGTTATAAATTCAGATAATGTTTCAGGGGAAAATATACAAAGCATAGAAATAAAAGATTCCAAAAATTTTAGTACAGCATCTAGCTCAACGAGTTCATGTAATTTTGATGGAAAATCAAAAATAATTATTAGTGAAATATTTCCTAATCCAAAGGGAGTTGATGATGCTGAGTTTATAGAATTATATAATCCAAATGAATTTGAGCTTGATTTAAA
>JAQVMR010000067.1 GCA_028703545.1 Patescibacteria group bacterium | reverse complement strand
CTACATTGTCCTCTTTTGTTATTTCAATAATTTTTTCATAATCAATGTTTAAATCTTTAATCACAATAGCTGACATTAATTTTGTTATGCTCGCTATCTGTCTTACCTCGTCTTTGTTTTTTGAAAATAATATTTTATCCGTGTTTAGGTCGCGTACTAAAATTGATTTTGCACCTACACTTACACCAAGAGAATCATTTATTATTTTTTTTGGTAATTCATGTTTATTTGACTCGCTTATAAATTTGATAAATGTTTTGTTGTTTATATTATTTATTTCCGGATATGTAAAATTATTACCAGTATTTGTAATATTTAGAAATGATAATATTATGGGGATTATAATTAAAAATTGCATTTATTTACTAAATAGATTTAATAATTTATCTTTTAATTCAGGATTTTCCATTATATCAATATATCCCTGTTCTATATTTTTTTCCAGCTTATCTTTTGAATTTTCAAATTTTGATACATGATATTTTGTCGGGGATATTGTTATAATTTTATTATTTTTGTTGTTGAATATATTTAAATTTTCTTTTATGTTTTCAATTAATATTTTTTTAAATATTTTTCTGATTTTTGGATTCGAAATTAAAAAAAGTTTCTCAATTAACACCTCTTTCCAGTTTTTTATATCATGAAGTCCAGAATGATTTATCAGCACAAGTATTTTTGAATATCCGTCTTCTAACAATTTTTTAATTACCAAATTTTCTGCTATTCCAGCATCTACAAATTTTGTGTTTTCTATCTCATAAGTTTTTTTTGATATCCACGGTATACACATGGATGCTTTTAATATTTCTTTAAAATTTTCATGATCAGATTTAAAATATTCAATATTCCCCTCAGTATAATTAACAAGGGGCACTAAAAAATTTTTATCTTTTAATTTATCAATATTTATGGGTTTTTTTTGCCAAAAAACTTCATCAATTAAATAATCAAGATCTATAATTGGTTTTTTTTTAAATATATTTTTTGGATTATATACTAGTTTTGTCGGTACAAATTCCCTCCAAATAAAAGGCATTTCATCTAATTGTTCAGCTAAAAAATATGACATAACTGGGGCTCCTGCAGATAGACCCACATAAAGATCAAATTGATTCCCGATTCCTAATTCATCTAATGCCCGTAGACTACCAGAATAATATGTAGACCTAAATGCTCCACCAACAATGACAATGGCAGATTTTTCATTATTGTTCTCCATTTGTATTTTGATTTAATATATTATTTATTGTTTCGCTTGTGTTTAATTTTTCATAATTTGGGAGCTCATTTACTTGATTTATTCCTAGATATTTTAGAAAATCAATTGTGATATTGTAATCTTCTGCCATTTTTTCTTTATTAAATTCATACTCAACTAATCCTTTTATTAATAAATTTTTTAAAATAACACTACAGTTTACTCCTCTAATTTGCTCAATTTCTGATTTTGTAATTGGTCCTCGATATGCAATTATAGTAAGAGTTTCAAGTGATGCATCCGATAAGTTACTATTTATTTCTTCTTTGACAAAATCTTTTACTATATTTTCGCATTTTGGATTTGTTGTAAATTGAATTTTTCCCCACGATTCTAAAATATGAATTCCGCTTTCTTCATTATTAAATTTATTTTTTAATTCTTCTATTAAGATACTTGTTTCTTTTTTGCTCAAATCAATTTTTTTACAAATTGTTTCAATAGATAGTGGTCTATCCGAGAGCAGAAGCAAACTTTCTATTATTGTTTTTTTGTCCATTGTTTTGGCAATCAGCTGTCGGCCTCAAGCTTTCAGCAGAGGAAATTATTTTTTAGTTAATTTTGTTAATTGTGATTTCGTCAAATAAATTGTTTTGTTCTACTAATATTGTTCTCTGTTTTATAAGTTCTAGCATTGCAAGAAAAGAAACTATAATTTCTATTTTATCTTCTTTGTCCATAAGACACTCTGAAAATTTCATAAAACTTAATTTATTAATTTTGTCATAGATGCTATCAATTTTTTCTTTTATATTTATTGTTCTATTGATTGTTTTTGAGGGGATTTTTATAATTGGTTTTATAAAAGAAATTAATTTTTCAAATCTTTTTTCTAATTCTTCAGCTTCTAATTTTTCTGGTGGAATAAATTCTTTTTTGATTTTAACTAATTTTGTATTTCTGGAGTATGTAAAATTTTTTTTACTTATTATTTTAGTAATTAATTTTCTCGCTTCATAGTATTCTTTATAAATTTTAAGTTGTCTTTCTAATTCTTTTGTGTCTTCCTCGTCTTCTCGATTTACAAGATCAGGAAGTAATAATTTTGATTTTATATAAATTAGTTTCGAAGCAATAAGTAAAAAATCAGCAATTTCAGCAATTCCAAGAGATTCATTGTTTTTTATGTAATCTAAATATTGATCTGTAATTTTTGCAAGAGAAATTTCACTTATGTCTAATTTACTATCATCAATTAAAGAAATCAATAAATCAAGTGGCCCTTCAAAATTTTCAAGTTTTATATTGTAATTTTTCATTGTTTTGCTATTGTCAACGCCTAGAGAAATTATTTTTTAGTTTTTTTACTCGTATTTGTTTTTTTGGTTTTCTTTGTTTTTTGGCTTGTTTTAGCCATTTTTTTAATATTTTTTATTGTCAATTTTTTACCTTTTGTTTTTTTAATATCTTTAACTCCTTTTTTAATAACGTTTTTTACTTTTTTCCCGGTTTTAATTGCCTTTTTAAATTTTTTAGCAATTCCAAATTGTGCAATTTCAGCACTTTGATGTTTTATAAAATCATTTACTTTTAATTTTAAACTTTTTGTTAAATCGCCTGAAGAAAAAATCGCCTCTTTTAATTTAGATAAGTCGCGTTCTACAATAACTGGAATTTTATAAATATCACCAAAAACATGAGCCGTACCTGGTTTGATTTTTAATTTTTCCATTAAAATTTTTTCATTTGGAATTTTAATATCAATTTCTTTTGCTCCAAATTGTTTTGCTAATTTTTTGAAATCAATGTTTTTATCAGCTGACAGCAAAATTAAAGCAAAATTATTTTTTACTTTTACAATCAGTGATTTTACGATTTGTTTTGGATTTACTTTTAGGGTTTGAGATGCGTCATAGGCAGTGTAAACTTTTTTGTGAGGGACTATTTCATGTTTTAGCTTGTTCTGCTGTAAATAAGTTTGAATTTTTTTATCCATATTTTTTCATTTTATTTTTTTAGATTTTTTATATTTAAATGGTAAATGCTCTTGAATGCCCAGTAATTGTTTTGCTAATTTTTTCCCCTGACTTGTTAGATTAATATATTCAATAAATAATTTTTCTTTTGTTTTTTTGCAATGTGCAATTACTAAATCACGTTTAATTAATTTATTTATACTTGATGAAATAATTTTTTCCATGTCCTGCGGTTTTACTTTCTTATCTTTATAAAAATCAGCGAAGACAGATTTATTTGTCATTTCATTTGAAAGAGATTTTGTTAGAATAAAAATTTGTAATCTAGATAATTTTTGCATAAATTTTCCTCGTCACCCAATGGGTAGAAGTTTAATAAAAACCAAATAATCCCCTTTTCTTTTTGTCCCCTATCTTTAAATTTAATTCATCAAGTTGTTCTTTTGTGATTTCAGCAGGACTCTCCATCATTGGATCACGTCCATCTGATGTTAATGGAAATGCGGTTACTTCTTTTAGATTTTTTTCGTTTAGTAAAACCATAAGTAGTCTATCAATTCCAGGAGCGATTCCACCATGTGGTGGCACACCATATTTAAATGCTTCAAAGTAATGTTTAAACTGTTCTTTTTGTTCTTTTGTAAAACCGATTAAATCCCAGATTTTTTCCTGTAATTTTACATCGTGAATTCTAACTGCTCCACCACCAACCTCGAATCCATTTAAAACCATGTCATGTTGATATGATTTTGCCTTCCCTGGTTCTTTGTCTAGTAATTCTATGTCAGATTCTTGAGGTGCCGTAAACATATTGTGCGATGGTGCCCATTTACTTTTTCCAGAGCCGTGAAAAAATCCTTCTTCGCTTTGCTCTACAAATAATGGGAAGTTTATTACCCAAGCAAAAGCTAATTCATTTTTATCGTTTTTATCTTTTCTTAAATCTGGTTTGTCGGTTTTATATTTTTCCATGACATCTTTGTAGTTTAATCTTGGCCATGGAGTAAAGGTAAAATATTTTTCAGGAAAAATATTTTTTACCATTTCAGTTACCATGCGTTCAACTAAATCCAAAATTTCTGATTGATTCATAAATGACATTTCCATATCAAGTTGATAAAATTCCCCTGGAGATCTATCAGCTCTTGCATCTTCATCACGAAAACACGGTGCAACTTGAAAATATCTTTCAAGTCCGGCAACCATTAATAATTGTTTGTATTGCTGTGGTGCTTGTGGGAGCGCGAAAAATTTTCCTTTGTGAAGACGGGAAGGAACAACATAATCTCTTGCTCCCTCTGGAGTTGATTTTGTAAGAATTGGAGTCTGAACTTCTGTAAATCCACTATCAGTTAAAAAGTTTCTAAAAAAATGAATAACTTTGTGTCTAAACTGAATGTTTTTTATCATTCTCTCAT
>JAQVMR010000015.1 GCA_028703545.1 Patescibacteria group bacterium | reverse complement strand
CATCGTTGATTGATGTTATAAATGTTATAGAAAATATTTTGGGTTACAAAATACGTGTGAAATATTTATCTGCTAGGAATTTTGATTTAAAATATAATGTATTAGATATAAAGAAGGCATGTAAATTATTAAAATGGCAACCGAAATATCAATTACATGAAGGGATAAAAAAATTATATAAAGAAATAAACTGTTAAATAACTATTATGAAACTTTTGATTATAACTCAAAAAGTTGACGATATGGAAGATGGACTTGGTTTAAATTTTTTTATTTCTTGGATAAAAGAATTTGCCAAAGTGTCCGAAGAAGTTCATATAATATGTTTATATGAAGGCAAACACGATTTACCAGGAAATGTATTTGTTCACTCTCTTGGAAAAGAAAAAAAACAAAATAAATTACAATATTTATATAGATTTTATAAATATATAATTCAGTATAGAAAAAAATATGATTTTGTTTTTGTGCACATGAATCAAATTTATGTTATTCTGGGCTCATTAATTTGGAAATTACTTAATAAAAAAATTGGTTTGTGGTATGCACATAAAAGCGTAAATCATTCATTGAGATTTGCCGAAAAGATAGTAAATTATATTTTTACACCAACAAAAAAAAGTTTTAGATTAGAAAGTAAAAAAATAAACATTGTAGGACATGGAATAGATATTAATATTTTTATTAAAAATATTAATAAAAAATTAACATCAAAATTTAAAATTATAACTGTTGGCAGAATTTCTCCATCAAAAGATTACGAAACCCTTATTAGAGCGATTGATTTATTAAATAAAGATGGACTTAATTTTGATGTGGATATATTTGGTGACGCATGTTTGAAAGAAGACCATATTTATTTGTCTGGCATTAAGGAGATTATATTAAAATTGGGATTAGTTGATAAGATTAAATTTTTTGGTGCAGTAGAAAATAATAAGGTACCAATTTATTTACAAAATTCAAATTTATTTATTAATATGAGTCATACTGGTAGTTTAGACAAGGCTATTTTAGAATCCATGGCATGTGAATTGCCCATTATAACATGTAATGAATCTGCAATGGATATTTTAAATGATTTTGAGAAATATTATTTCAAAAAACAAGATTATGTATCATTGTATAAAAAAATAAAATATTTCTATAATAATAGAAATGAAGATTTTTCAGAGTTGAGAAAGATCATAGTAGAAGACCATAATTTAGAAAAATTAATCAAAAAGATTGTTTATATTTATGAAGAATAATAAAAAATTGAGTAAGAATCTGGGGAATATGTTTATAGACAATCATAATTTGAAAAACTTAATAGAAGATATGATAAATAATTTATAATTTTATGTACAATAAATATAGATTTAATGGATACGATTCAATATTAAGATGGAATAGCTATTGGCATCAGGTAAATGAAATACAAAAATTAAAACCCAAGAATGTTTTAGAAATTGGCGTTGGAAATGGGTTTTTAAAAAACTATTTCAATTCTAATTTCAAGGATATTGATTTTAAAACAATGGATATAGACCCTGGTTTAAATCCAGATTATGTTTATAGTGTGGATAATATTAATTTAAATGATAATTCGTTTGATGTTGTTTGTGCCTTTGGGGTTTTGGAACATCTGCCATTTGAAAATTTTAACAAATGTTTAGAATCTATAGGCGGGATAAGTAAAAAATACTGTATTATAAGCCTCCCTCATTGGGGTAGACATTTTGGTTTTAAATTTGTTTTGCCATATTTTCATGAAATTAAACTTCAATTCAAATTGCCATTTATTAAGAAAAAGCATATTTTTAATGGTGAACATTATTGGGAAATAGGTAAAGAGGGGTTTGATTTAGGAATTATAAAAGAAAAGATTAATGAATATTTTATAATAAAAAAAGACTTTGTTCCATTTGAAAGCCCATATCATCATTTTTTTATTTTGGAAAAAAGATAATATGAAGAATGATAAATGAAACATATTAATAGTTGAATTTGATTGGAAAAAAATTTTTGAAAATATTTTGAAAAATTAATTAATAAAATTATAGAAAATTATTTATAATAAATATATGAAATATTTTTATAAAAAAAATTATATTGAGAATAAAATCAAATTTTGATATACTCAATTATTATTATAATTATTAATTGTTTAAAATAAATGAATATTATTTTTAAAAAAATATTTAGAAAATTACATATTTGGAAATATGTTTTTAATAAAATAGGAACTGAAAATTTTATTGCAAGAACAATTATTTTATCTAACCCAGAAAATATTTCTATTGGAAATAATTGTGTTATAAATGAGTACGTATTATTAAATGCCCGAGAAAAAATATCTATTGGGGATTTTGTTCATATTTCTTCTTTTTCTATGATTCATACCAGTGGTTTAGATTATAAAAAAACCATGGAAGAAAGGGAACATTTTGAAAGACCTGTAATAATAGAAGATGGAGTTTGGATTGGTGCTGGAGCCATAATTAATCCTGGTGTTACAATAGGTAAAAATTCTGTCGTGGGAGCTGGAGCCGTAGTCACTTCTAATATTTCTGAAAATTCTGTAGCAGTTGGTGTTCCTGCAAAAGTTATTAAAAAAATAAATTAAAAAGAAAAACAAAAAATATTTAGTTTATTCAAGTGTAATTACATTTTCACCCAGGCATTTCCACTTATTTTACTATTATGAGACCGCCTTCTTTATAAAAAAATTAACAATAAAATTTTAATAATTTAGATCAATATTATGCTAAAAAATGAAGAATTTCCCATAAATTATTTTGGTCAAAGGGTTAATAATATTCCCTCAAAAGATGAAATTTTAAGAGACTTATGCCCCCATAGAAAGTATTTAATAGAATTTATTAATGGTTTACCAAATGGGGCTAAAATATTAGATGCTGGATGTGGTAATGGTAAAATGATTAGACTAATTTTGTCTTTTAGACCTGATATAGATATTTATGCTATTGATATTAGCAATGTGGCTGATTTTTTGCCAAAAGAAGCTCATTTTAGAAAGATATCTATTGAAGAAATTGATGATTTGTATGAAGAAGATTTTTTTGATGCCATCATTTGTATACATGTTATAGAGCTTCTTATATATCCGATTAAGACTATAGAAAACTTTAAAAAAATTTTAAAAAATAACGGAAGGATTTATATGGAAACCCCCAATTGGGCTAGAGCGTTAATTCCAATCCTGCCATCATTTTTTTGGAATGATTATACTCATATAAGAATTTTTACAAAGGAAACAATGAGAAAACTTTTTTTTGATTTTGATTTTGATCTTTATAAAATAAAAACAGTTTGTTCGGCCTCACTAAGGATTCATAATAAAAGTCCATTTGATCAAATTTATAATGTAGGCAGGGGAGACAAAAAAAATAAAAAATTTGTTTTGTTTATAATTGTAAAAAAAATAATTCTAAAATTAATTAGTCTAACCCTAAAAGACATTCTTTGTGTTGTTGCAATTAATAAAAAGAAATGAGGGAAAATATTAATAATATTTTTTATATTTCCATGGGTTCTATTGGCGAGACTCTAATGGCTATTTTTTTTCTGAATAATATAAGTAAGAATTTAAACGGAATAAGCAATACAAAATTTTACCTACTAGTATCAAAAAATGTAAAAGAAATAAAATTTCTATGTAAACAATATAATTTTATAAGAGTTATAGAAATTAATTTACATAATTATATTTTTTGGCTTACTATAATAAAAAAATTATTTAAACAAAATGTTGTTATAATTCAATCTACGTTTGGAAAGATGCCATTTCGCATAAAAATATTTGGTAAAATTTTAAGTATGAGTAGACACAGTATGTTAATTGGCTATGAAGATGGTTCATATATAAATAAGTATGTTTATAGTAAATTATTAATGTTTGATCCCTCGATTTGTATATATGAAAGTCTGAATACTTTACTTGTTGAATTGGGCTATGAAGTAAAAGAATATTTACCAAATTTGAATTTTTTATTATCCGGAAGGATTTTAGATAAATATAGATTGAAAAAAAATAAATATATTGTAATACATCCATTTGCGGCTAGTTGGAGAAGGAGTTTGCCCCCAGAAAGGTGGTATGATGTAATTAATCAAATTATTGATTGTGTCGCTAGTATGGATTATAAAATAGTTTTATTGGGTAGTTATTTTGATAAAGAAAATAATAAGGAATTTATATCTGGCTTAGATAAAAATATTATTAATTTAATAGGCCTAGATATTGAAGAGTCTGCCGAGATCATACACGACTGTTTGCTTTTTATTGGTGTTGATACTGGGACTACTCACTTAGCCAGCGTTATGCAAAAAAATTGTGTTGTTATAGGAAATTATTCTAATCCATGCTGGTTACCATTTTATAATAAAAATGCTGAAATATTGTATAATATAGAAAAGTGCACTTGCGCCCCATGTAATAAAAAATATTATTTTGAGCAATGTAAAAAAAGTTATTTTATTTGTATGTTAGACCTCCCCGATGATTTAATAGTAACAAAAATTAAGGAAAAAATAATTAAAATTTTATGATTGATTGTAAAGCAAAAATAGTATCTTTAATAGAACTTAGGGAAATATTGAAAAAAATCAGAAAACAAAATAAAAAAATTGTTACCATCAATGGTAGCTTTGATTTGCTACATGCCGGTCACATTTATTCATTTGAAACAGCAAAACAACAGGGCGATATTCTTATTGTTTGTTTAAATTCGGATAGATCCTATAAAAAATATAAGGATAAAAGAGGTCCCATAATAGATGAATATAATAGATCAATAATGCTTGCATCACTTGAATGCGTTGATTATGTTGTTATTTTTCACGAAACAAACCCTATTAAAATTTTAGATATTATAAAACCAAATATACATTGTAATGGAACCGAATATGGAAAAAATTGTGTGGAATCTGATACTATTATAAAAAATGGAGGTAAAATATTTTTGATAAGAGAAAAAAAAGATGAGAGTCTGATGAAAATTTCAACAACAGAAATTATCAATAAAATTGTGAAAAGATATTCTAACCTTTCTCTTCAAAAGAAAATAATTTTTTTGGATAGAGATGGGATTTTAAATAAAGACAAGAAATATGTTTATCGAATTGTGGATTTTGAATTTATGCCAGGCATTATAGATCTTTTATTATATTTAAAAAAATTAGGTTATGAATTTATTATAATATCTAATCAATCGGGCGTTGGACGAAAATATTTTTCTAGAGAAGATATGAATAAGTTTAATAGATTTTTAGAAAGTCAATTTAAAAAATATAATATTAATTTTTTAGATAGTTATTTTTGTATACATGATCCAAATGAAATAGAATGCGATTGTAGAAAACCCAGATTTGCATTATTTCAGAGAGCAAAAAAAGAACACAACATAAATATGAATAGTGGCTGGACAATAGGAGATTCAATTACAGATTGTATTGCAGGTAAATTAGCTGGAACAAAAACAATATTATTAAAAAATAATCTACCAATTAAAAAAAGTAAATTTATAGATTATAGCTCAAATAATCTAATTAATATAAAAAGAATTATCAAAAAATAAAAATTGATTATTGATATGAAAAATATTGCATCAAAAGTATTATTTGTCTATTCGGGAGTGAATCGTGCTGATTCTTTAAATTTGTGGCAATGTGGCAAAAGTCCCGATAACCAATTATTCGGATATAACCATATAAATAATAATTTTAGCACTGGGATTGATTTTATAAATGGTTTGAGTTTTGATAGAAAAAATATAAAAAAAATATTTAATTTATTAAAATACGATTTTATTTTATCTCCAGCATTTATTGATGTCTTTGCAATAATGAGTCCATTGTTTTTTATAAAAAAAAATAAATGGATTATTTTTAATATTAATTTGAATAATGTTTTACACAAATCATCCACTCTTAAACGTTTGATTTTTTTGTTTTTTTTAAAGAGGGTTTTTAAAATAATTTGCCTATCAAGTTATCAAAAAAAAGTTCTTTTAGATTATGGAATCAGTGAGCGAAAACTAGTGGTGATTCCTTTTGGTGTGGATAAGCATTTTTATTCTTATTCTGAGGGTGATGGGGGTTATATTTTGAGCGTGGGTAGAGACAACGGTAGGGACTATAAAACTCTAGTAGAGGCAGTTAAAGATCTTTCTATCCAAACAATAATCGTTTGTTCCAAAAAAAATATAGAGAATTTAGATGGTAAAATACCCAGTAACATAAAAATTTTGTTTGATATTGATTATTTATCTCTTAGAGATTTATATAAAAATGCAAGGTTAGTTGTTATTCCAGCAAAGTCAGATAATCATTTAGATGGATCTGATTGCAGTGGACAAACCGCTATGCTAGAAGCTATGGCGTGCGGAAAAACTGTTTTGGCAACATATAGAAGATCCTTAGATGACTATTTAGTAAATAATATTAATTCTATTGTTATTGATCCAGAAAATCCAGAAATAATGAGAAAAAAAATTAAGGAAATTTTTAATGATAAACAAAAATTGAAAAAAATTGGTTTATTGGCCAGAAAATCCATAGATGAAGAATTTAATAGCGAATCAATGGCTAATAAAATGTATAATCTTTTAAAATAAAATAATATGTCAATACGTAAGCAGTGCGATCTATGTGGTTCCGAAAGTATAAAAAATAAATATACTATAGGAGAATATAAATTTTTAAAATGTAAAAAATGTGGTTTGGTTTTTTTAGATCAAAATTTTTCAAAAAAAGATTTAGATAATATTTACAATAAGGAAAAATATCTAAGCACCGCGTATAAAAGTTATGATTATAATAACGAACATAATTATTTTAATGACGTGAATCAAAAAAAATTACAAGCAGAAAGCAAGTGTGAATATATTATGAATATGATAAATGCCAAATATATTTCTTCAAATGATAGATTTTTAGACATTGGATGTGCAGCTGGATTTTTTTTATCAGCTACTCAAAAAAGAGGTTTTAAATCTTATGGTATTGAAATTTCCAAAGAAGGGTCTAATTTTGCAAAGGAAAAATTTGGTATAAATATTTTAGCGGACGATTTGTTAAATTTATCACGTGAATATGAAGAGTATTTTGATTTTATTTCAATGTTCCATGTTTTAGAACATTTAAATGACCCAAATATGTATTTGAAAAAAATATATAGAATTTTAAAACCAGGCGGACACTTAATAATAGAAGTCCCAAATATTAAAAGTATTGATAGGTTTTTTTCTATTAATCTCATTCGAACCCTTCAGCCCCCACAGCATCTTTATGTTTTTGACTATAATAATTTAAGTAAAATATTAAAGGAAAATGGTTTTATAATTGTTATTAAAGAAGTTTATTTTTCTAATGTTATTGGTGAATTATTAAAAAAAACATTGTATTTTTTTAAAAAAAATAAATTATTTATAAGTGATAAAGAAGATAAACAGTCTTGTGTTAAGAAAAATCATTATCATATAAATATAATAAGAAATATGGCTAGATTGGTTTTTCCAGGAATGAATATGCTTTTTATTGTCAGAAAACCAAAGTAATTTTAGTGTTTAGATCTTTGGTTTAAGAATAATAAATCAAAAATAGGGGAAAGTATCTTGGCTATAATCGCACCTAATATATTTAAATAATATATAAATATTATAGTTATTAGTATTCTAAATATAGGACTTATAATATTGTATTCATATAGTATTTTTGTTTTTTGTTTGGCTTGAAGAATATTTAAAAATATCATAAGTGGCCCCGCTAGAGTAATAGATATAGAAAATATTTGTGAATAAAAAATCGACTCCATATATCCGGAAAATAAAATTTTATAAATAAATGGTGCAAGTGTGGCATAAAAAACACTCATTAGCATTAGTATTAAAGTTATTTTAAATAATTTTGAATTTAATCCCTTTTTTATATTCTCAATTGTGTTGATGCTAAATTTAGGGAAAGCCAAAACATTAATAATCTTAATAGATCCTTTTAATTGTTCTGGTGGAGCTATTGCTATTGAATAGATCGCCAGCTCAGATGCTCCAAAAAAATGAAATAATAATAATTTGTCTATATATGAAGATATGGTATTTAAAATATTCATTAAGCTTAAATGTTTCCCATAAGAAATAGTTTTTAAATCCTCATTATTGTTTGGTTTATTTTTCAATAAAGTAATCTTTAAAAATATAAATCTTAATAAAGTATAGGAACAAAAATATGATAAGATTATTATGAGTATATTGTGAGTAAGAAAAGTAGTTCCAATAATTACTATTGTAGATATAATGTTAGTAATAATTGCATATTTACTTCCCGTTTTAAACTCTTTTTTTCCATTTAAGTATGATATATACATAGCAAAAGAATCCATAAATGGTATGAATATAGATATAATCAAGAAACTCATTGTAAGAACTGTATTTTTTTGAAAATAATAATAAATAGCAATTCCCAGTCCCATAATACTACCAATAAGTCCCCACTTGATTCTTGTTCTGATTGATGGAACGAGTGATTTCTCATATCCTCTAGCAACGGCTTGGGTTATCGATGTGCTTATTCCAGAAAGAGTTGTTATGGATAATAATCCAGCAATAGATAAAACATATTTATAGATTCCATATGTTTCTCGAGATAATAAATTAGCAAAGGTTATTGCCAACAAGAATGCAGATATAGAAGATGCAACATATCCGAATGTAAGCCAAAATCCACCCTTAGCCAAATAAATCATATCTGTCTTAAAATATTTTTCAGATTTCTTTAATAATTTATAGATAAGATTTTTTATTCTATTCAACATTTCTTATAATTTTTAATAAACTAATCAATTGTTTTATTTAGGCCTTCTTTAAAATTTATTACAGGCTCATAATTTAATAATTTTTTTGCTTTTGAAATATCTGCTTAGGTTGTCAATAATTATTACATTATAATGCAGTTCAACTAATTTTTTTGGAAGATTAGATCCTATAAAACCAGCACCACCAGTTACTAAAACACTTTTTGTTTTATTAATCATATTTTTATCTTCCCTGTGCTTTTATAACAGTGTTTAATGTTTTTAAAATTATAGAAACATCAAGTGCAATTGATCTGTTTTTTACATAATATAAATCATATTCTAATTTTTCTACAACATCTTCAATTGAACTGCCATATGGATAATTTATTTGTGCCCAACCAGTAAGTCCAGGACGTACAAGTAATCTCTGATTGTAATATGGAATTTGTTTTTCAAGAGTTTTAATGAATTCTGGTCTCTCAGGTCTTGGACCTATTAAGCTCATCTCGCCGCGCAAAATATTTATAAGTTGTGGAATTTCATCAAGTCTAGTTTTTCTTAAAAAATTTCCAACATGAGTTATTCTTGAATCATTCTCCTGTGCCCATTGAGCTCCATTTTTTTCTGCATCAACGCACATTGTTCTAAATTTCATAGCGAGAAAATCTTTTCCATTTTTTCCGGTTCTAATTTGCATAAATAAAATTGGTCCTTTGGAATCTAGCTTTATGGCAATTATTATAAAAGGAATTAGTATTATTGAAATTATTAAAAATATAACACCAAATATTAAATCAAATATGTTTTTAAAGATATCAAAAATATATTTTTTATTTTCATTGAAATTGCTTATAATCCAAACTTGATTTATATTTTTTATTGCAACTTTTCCAAGGAATTTTTCATAAAAATCAGAAGTTTTAATTATCTCAATTTTTAAATTAAGATGTTTTAATAATATTTTTGAAATTTGTTCGTCGAATAATAATTCGTCATCAATAATAATATTTTGTATTTTATTATTTTCTGAGAAATTATTTAATTCATCAAGTGTTATTTTTTCTAGGTCCCAAAGATTAATATTTGAGTTGGGATTAATAAATTTTTTAATATTTAAATTAAGTTCAGGTTTTTGTTTTATACTATTTATAAGATATTCACTATTTGTTATAACAAGACAATTTTGTTTTAAGCTATATCTGTATAAAAATTTATTAGCAAAATTTCTCCATAGAAAGAAAAGCCCATCAAAGATTATTATATTAAGGACAAGAATTGTTTTTGGGGTAATGAATTGATTTGGTGTTAAATAAAAGTATAAAACGCTTAAAAATAAATTTATTAAAGAAAAATAAACAATATTTATAATTATATCAAGAGGTTTTTTTATGGGTTTATGTGTTTCATAAAATCTAAAACTAAATATCATAATAAACCATATTAAGTATGTAATTGTAAAATAAATTACATGATTAACATATAATTCTTTTGAAAAATTTTTATAAAATCTTATAAATAATGTTAAAAATAATGAAAAATATAGGATTATTATATCTCCAAAAATCAGCACAAATCTTTTGATTTTTAATTTAAGATCCGTATTTATTGACATTTATATAGTTTAATGTTTTTTTGACTAGTTTTATATTAGCAGAATTGAGTCGTTTTTTAAAGACCCTTGTTGTGTTTTCATTTGAAACTATTTAGTATATAATAAATATAATAAATATTTATAAAGACTCCTGAAATTTTTTAAATAATTTTAATAAATTTATTATAATGTCATTAATGAATTTATTTATTAAAGTATGTCTATTCGAGAAAATACACAACGAAACACATCAAAAAAAATATTTTTTTTAGTATTTTTAGTATTTTTTATTTTATGCCCAGTTTATAAAATATTAGCTAGGGAAATAATAATTTCCGAAGTAAATGTTTTTAATTTTGTAGATGGTAGGGCAAGCGTAGAATGGAACACAAATATAGATACAAAAGGAGAAATTTATTATGGGAAGTCTCGAGAAGAATTATCTTATTTTATGGGATATAGCCTTTATGATATTAGTCATGAATCCTCATTATCTGGATTAGAAGAAGATGAAACATATTATTTTAAAATCATAGCAATTGATATTTTTGGTAATCGTAGTGAGTCATTTATTCAAACTTTTGATACTGATGATATGGTAAATACAATTCCACCAGAAATTATAAAAAGCAGTGTAATTCAGGTAACCTGGGACGCTGTAATGATATCGTGGACTACTAATAAAAAAACAAAAGCTGAAATACAATATGGAAAAAATAGTGAAGATAATTTAACTAAAAAAACTAGCTACGGTTCTTATGACACTGATCATGTAAAAGTTATTTCTGGGCTAACCCCAAATACTAGATACTTTATGAAAGTTATAGCAAAGGATAAAAGTGGCAATAGTTCAAATATAATGTTGATTTTTAATACTAATTCCGTGCCCAATGCAGAAAACAGAGAATTAAAAATAACAAATATAGAGCCAATAAATGATACTTCATTAATTTCAGGAAGATATGTGAGGGTTAAATTTAAAACAAATTGGGCCTCAAAAGCACAGGTTTATTATGGAACTAAATCTACTAGTTTGAAAAAAAGCCTCAAAGATGAAAGACTTTCATTGGATCACGAAGTTATTATTGATGATTTGGAACCAAACACCCAATATTATTTTGAAGTAAAAGCATATGATACTTTTTATAATAAATCAAAAACATCAGGTGTCTTAGGGTTTAGAACCAAGAAACTAGAAACAAATTTTAAAACAGGGGATATTGTAAAGGGTTCTTCTAGTTTAGTTTATATAATTCAGGGCAATAATAAGGCTTGGATAGAGAATGAAAATATTTTCAACGGTTTAGGTTATAAGTGGAATATGATAAAAGAAGCAGATGATATAACCCTTGCCCGCTATAATGATATAAAAAATATTTCAAATACAAAACGTCACCCAGACGGAAGTTTAATCAAATATGATGATAGTTCAACGGTTTATTTAATAGAAAATAAAAAGAAAAGACCATTTTATACAGGAGAAGTATTTGAGAGTGCTGGATATAATTGGAATGACGTTATAACAATTAATAAAAAAAAGTGGTCTTATTCAACTGGAGACACTATTTATTGATATTTTTTTAATCAGTGATCATGTTTTAGATTATAATTATGATAAAACAACAATTGGTAACAATAAGTATTTTAGTAAAAAATAGACAAATTAATTCACAGTCTTTGAATAAACTTTTATCTTTAAATGGTCATATTATTATGAATCGTTTGGGTGTAAATGCAGAACCAGTGTGTGTTTCAAATTGTTTTGGGCTTATTGTTCTTGTAGTAAAAGCTAATTTAGGACAAATCAAAAAATTTGAAACTGAATTAAAAAAAATAAAAGGCATAACTATAAAGATTTCTATAATGACAAAGTAAAATATATGAATAGATATTTACAATATATTTTTGTTTTTTTGTTACTTTTAAGTCCTGTTTTTGTTTTTGCTCAAAATATAAATTCAAGAGTAAATACCCCAGACACTTCTATAAATTATACTTATGTTACTTTACCAAAAAGTCTAAGGTCTAATATAGTAAACAATTCTGCTTCTGTGCCTTCAAACACAGTGGATACTTCTATAAATTATACTTACGAAACATTGCCAAAAAAATATTTTTATGACAAAGATACTCAAATTGGAATATTAGAGCGAGAATTATATAAAAAAACAGCAAGTTCAACAATAAGTGGTATTTCTCATTGGTATGGAGCAAAATTTCAAGGAAGAAAAATGGCAAATGGAGAAAAATTTGATATGAATAATCCTACAATTGTGGCCCATAGAAATTTGAAATTAGGAACAAAATTAAAAATTACAAATATAAAAAATGGAAATTTTATTTATGCAATTGTAGGTGATAGGGGGCCATATACTTATAAATGGGCAAAAGATAAAAATGGAAATAAAATAAAAAAATATTTAGCAGAAATAGATGTGTCTTATGCTGGTGCAAAATTACTTGGAATTGATAAATCTGGAACTGGAAATGTGAAGATTGAAATTTATTAAAAAATTAAATAAATAACAAAAAATGCTCCCCCTGGGAGACTTTTTTGATGGTATCGATTTTAACTCGATGGTACCTCACGGAGAATCGCCCGTCTTGCCTACGGCTTCGTCAAGGCGGAAACTTCGATTTATAAATTTTTGTATCTGGTAGTCCCTAGGAGAATCGAACTCCTGTTACCAGGATGAGAACCTGGCGTCCTAACCACTAGACGAAGGGACCAAATTGATAATGTATTTAATTATTAATTTTCAAAATATTTTTCATTTAGGATCATCTGCCTGCCAGTAGGCAGGGAACCTGGCGTCCTAACCACTAGACGATGACGGTATAATTTGTAAATTTTAATACTTTTGAAATATTTTTTCAATATCTTTTATTGTTTTAACACTAACTAATTCTCGTCTCATTTCTTTTGCGTTTTCTTGGTTTTTTGTGTAAAAGAGAAGATGTTTCCGTATTTCTACAAATCCATAGTCTCCTTTTGATTTGTAGTTCAGTTTGGCATGTTGTAATGCTATTTTTTTAATTTGCGCCCATGATTTTTCTTTATATTTATCAGTATTTAAATAATCTTTGATTTGTTCAAAAATCCATGGTTTTCCATAAACTCCTCGTGCGATTCCAAGTCCATCAGCCAGAGTCAATTCTAGAGTCTTTTTTGCCACCTCAGGGGTGTTTATATTACCATTTGCTATAATTACACCATTAAAGTATTTTTTTATGTTTTTTATGTAATTATAGTCAATTTCTCCTGTAAATCCTTGCTCATAACTTCTCCCATGAATCATTATTGTAGAAACCCTTAAATTTTGTATTTTTTTAATTAAATCAATTGATTTAATAATTTGTTTTTGACTTTTCAGTTCTAGTTTTTTATTTTTTACACTTTCTGATTTTATAGAAGTTCTAATTTTTATTGAAACTGGTAAATTGGTATTATCGCAAACTGTTTTTATAATTTTATAACATAAATTTAAATCTCGCATTAGGGTTGCACCACCACCATGACCTGCGACTTTTTTTGCAGGACAACCAAAATTTATATCAATTCCAGAAAATCTTAGTTTTGTAACAATTTGTGTAGCACGTGCAAACTTTTCAGGATCTTTTCCAAATAATTGCACAACAACAGGTTTTTCTCGGGGTAAAATTTTTAACATATCGAATGTCTTTTTTGAATTATAGTGAAGTCCGTCTGCTGATATCATTTCAGTATAAACAACATCAGCACCATTTTTACGACAAATTGTACAATATGCGCTGTCAGTAATTCCTGCCATTGGCGCGAGTACTAAAATAGGCTTTCTCAGTGAAAGCCAGAAATTCTTATTATCAATTTTGTTAGTCTCCTTTGTCATTTTTATTTGGAAAATAAATTTTATCAATTTATTTTGTCATTCCGGACTTGATCCGGAATCTCAAAATAGAAAATCATTTTTGAGATCCTGAATTAAATTCAGGATGACATAGGTGAATGAATAAAATTTATTTCTTTTTTAAATTATATCCATCTTTTGTATCTTCTATATCAAATCCTAATTTATTTATTTCATCTCTTAATTTATCTGATTCAGTCCAATTTTTTTCATTTCTTGCCTGTAGTCTTTTTTCTGCTATCGATCTTACATTTTCAGGAATTTCAATTTTTTTTAATTTTATATTTTTTAGGTTTAGTCCAAGGACTTTATCAAAATCAAAAATTGTTGCAAGTTTATCCGAATTATTTAAATTAGATTTTAATATTTCTTGTAAAACAGCAAGTGCTTTCGGAGAATTAAAATCATCATTTAGTGATTCAATAAACTTTTTCTTATAATCAATACTTATTTTACCAATTTTTTTCCCGAGTGATTGTATTTGCTTATAAATATTATTTAATCCAATTTCTGCAGATCTTAAAGATTCAAAAGTGAAATTTTGTTTTGATCTATAGTGAGCTTGTAAGAAAAAATATCTTAAAACTAAAGGATTAAATCCCTCGCGCTTTATTTCTTCTAGACTATATGTGGTCCCGGTAGATTTGGACATTTTTTCGTTATTTACTAGTAAGTGTTCATTGTGGAGCCAATAATTTACAAATTTGGCTCCATTTGCAGATTCACTTTGTGCAATTTCATTTGTATGATGAACCGGGATGTGTTCTATTCCACCCATATGTATATCAATTGTTTTTCCAAGTAACTCTTTGCTCATTGTAGAACATTCTATGTGCCAACCGGGAAAACCGTATCCATTTTTTACTAAATTTGATTTAAATGGTGATTGCCAATATTGAAGTGCATTAACATGTTTTCCGGCTTTAAAAAACCATAAAGCAAAATCATTTGGATTTCTTTTATTTTTGTCCTCAATTTCTCCCTTACCCGTGCCAGAAATATTTTCTTCTATTTTTTGTTTAGATAATTGATTATAATTTTTTGCTTTTGAAACATCAAAATAAATTGCTAGGTCGGTGGAATATGCATAGCCATTTTTTAGTAACAAATAAACCATTTTTATCATTTCTTTTATGTATTTTGTGGCTCTGGGTCTGTATGTGGCATTGTCTATGTTCAGTTCTTTTATGTCATGTTCAAATATTTTAATATATTTATTTGCAATTTCTATAGGATTTTTATTTTCTATTTTTGAGGCTTTCTCCATTTTATCTTCACCAAAATCTTGGTCTGATGTTAGATGTCCAACATCAGTATAATTTCTTGCTAATTTTATTTTGTAATTATTGTATTTAAATGTTTTTGCAATTAAATCAGAACAAAACATACCACGCAAATTTCCTATGTGTTGTGTCCAGTAAACAGTTGGACCACAATGATACATTGTGACAAAACTATTTTTAATAGATTTGAATTCTTCTTTTTGTCTGGTTAACGTATTGTACAAAAATATTTTTTTCATCTTTATTTGGTATAATTTTTCTTTTTAAATGTTAAATACAGTATTGTCATTCCTATCATTATTAATAATATAGCTCCATAAAAACCAAAAGGAGAATTTTGAAATGGTATATTATAGTTCATTCCAAATATAGAAGAAACAAGGTTCGCTGGGAAAATTAATACTGAAATAATGGTTAGGGTTTTCATTATGCTGTTTAATTTAAAAGAAATTAAAGATTCATTTGTGCTGTGTAAAACATCTACTGTTTCTTTTAGATTTTCTAGAGATTCCCAAATTTCTTTTGATTGTTCTAATGTATTCTTGAAATAAATTTGTAAATCATTTTTCATAAAATCTTTGTGACCCATGTCTCCAATTTTTTTAATAACATTTTTGTGAGACTCTACACTTCTTCTAAAATTAGTAATATTTCTTTTGATTATGAGTATTTCTCTCACCATTTTTTTCTCTTGGTGACTAAAAATTTGATTTTCAACATCTTCTAGGTCTTTTGAAATATGATTTAAAATTGGAAAACAATATTTTTGAAAATTGTTTAAAATATTATATATTAAAAAAGTTACATCATCACTTAAATATTTATTTCTTTCCGACTCATCAATTTGACAAGATTCAAACATGTTTTTTAGCGGTTCTAATTTTCCGCTGTTTATGGTTATCAAATAATCTCTGCCTATAAAAATATCAACTTCCGACAATGAAATCACCCTCGTCTTTCTATCAAAAATTGGTAAATTCATTACCATAAATAAATAGTTGTCATATTCGTCAAGTTTTGCTCTAAGTGTTTCATTTAAACAATCATCTAAATCAAGCGGATGAAAATCAAAATTTTGTCTTAAATATTCAATTGATGCAGAATTGGGATTTGTTATATTGACCCATGTAAATTTTTGTGTTTTTATTTTTTGTATTAGACCCATAAGTTTAGTAATTAGCCTCAGCCATTAGCTGTTAGCATTATTATTAAAAAATTTATGAATTAATTATAACATTATGGTATAATGATTGTAAAATGTGTTATAATGTAATCATATTAATTTTAAATAAATGCCAGAAGAGTTAAAAAATTTAGAAGTTCCAGAAGTTGAACAAGTATTACATACTGAAAATATTCCAGAGAATTTTGATTTATCAAAAAAAATAGAAAACATTTCAGATCTCAAGAAAACAGATCAACAAACAGATACAAGTAATATCCAATCAACCCCAGCAACACTACAGACCAATTTTGATGACTCGGATCGAGGATTTGTTCAGAAAATTGAAAATATTTTAGAAGAAAATTTAAGGGAACTTTATATTAATTTACCCAAAGAAAAACAACACGAATTTAAAAAAAAAGGAGAAGAAATAACACATAAAATTTCTTTACTTTTAAAAGAGGTTAAAATTCAAGCAAGAAAAATAATAGATTTAATAATTGAGTGGTTATCAATGGCCCCCGGAATAAATAAAATGTTTCTTAAGCAAGAAGCAAAAATAAAAACAGACAAAATAATAGCATTAAAAAATAAAAAATCCAACTAATCAAGTTTAATTCACATAGACTTGTAAAATAAAAACATGTATCTTAATATAGCAGGTAATTCAATTTCTTTATACTTAATAATATTTTTTATTGTAATTATATTAGTACTTTTTATAATTATATTTATTATTTTGAACTCAATTTTTAAAAAACAAAGATTTAGTTCATCTTTTTCAATGAAGCTTCTTAAAATAAGAGTTCCAAAATATTCTAAAACGGGGGAGTCAGAGGGGAATAAAGAAATTAGACTACAAGACATTCAAGAAAAAATAGCTATTGCTGAAAACTTATATAGTACATTAGGTGGAATGAAAGCTCAGAAAGGTATGAAGGGTTTTTTGGGTGAAAGAGATGATCATTTTTCTTTTGAAATAATACTTCAAAATGGATTAATTTATTTTTATATCGGTGTTTCTTCTGATAAAATTAATTATTTTAAAGAAAGAATTCATGCAGTTTATCCTGATGCTGAAATAGAACCAGTAGATGATTATAATATTTTTACTCCACATGGATGTTCTGTCGGAGCATCTATGATTTTAAAAGAACACTATATTTTTCCAATAAAAACTTATAAAAAATTGGAAATGGATCCATTTGACTCATTTATTAATTCTTTAACAAAGATTTCGAAAGAGGATTCTGCTGTTATTCAAATTGTTGCGAGAAGTGCAAATAAAGCATGGCATAAAAAAAGTCAAAAATTTACAAAAAAGGTTTCTAACGGATCTAGTATAAAAGAAGCAAAAAAAACCTCACTTAATGAAGGATTTTTGGGAGCCATAGGAACAATTTTTGATTCATTGGTTTATTACATAACACCATCTGATAAAAAAGATGAAAAATCCGATTTAAATTTAAATAAAAATCAATTGTCAGAAATGGAAAGAGAAATGCTTAAATATGTTGAAGAAAAAAATTCTAAAGCAGGATTAGATGTTAATATAAGAATTGTTGTAAATGCAAGTAATGATGGGCTAGCACATACGTATTTAGACAATATAGTAAATTCTTTTTCCCAATATAATCTTTATCAATATGGAAACTCTTTTGTTGTATCAAAATCAAATCAACAGGGACTCATGAATGATTTTATTTATAGAAATTTTAATGAAAAAATAAGAATTGTTTTAAATACTGAAGAGCTTGCGGGATTATATCATTTGCCATGTTCTTGGAATGAAACTCCAAATATTGTTTGGTTGGAAGCAAAAA
>JAQVMR010000066.1 GCA_028703545.1 Patescibacteria group bacterium | reverse complement strand
ATCGATGGTTTTTATAGCAATTAAAGGGCTTGATTTTTTATCAAAAATGTATTATATTTACATTACTTTTTTGTGTTTTGCTGCTATCGTCTAGTGGTTAGGACATCAGGTTTTCATCCTGGCAACCGGGGTTCGATTCCCCGTAGCAGTACCACTCAACTTGCCTTTTTATTTTTATATATAATAATGTTAGGCTCGCTCGTGGTTTACAACCAAAATAGATCTTTATAAATTTAATAATAAAACTTTGGGCTAAAAGCTGATTGCTGATAGCTAAAAGCTAAACTGCGTTTACTCGGTTAATTGATTTGTCCGTCATTGACTTAGTAAACGAAAGAAAGGTAAAAAATATGTTAGATAAACAAAAAAAGGACGAGATAATTAAGAAGTTTAAAACTCATAAAAATGACACTGGTTCACCAGAAGTTCAGATCGCTATATTAACGGCAGAAATTAAAGAATTAACAGAGCATTTAAAGCTTCACAAAAAAGATTTTTCATCTCGCAGAGGTTTGATTAAAAAATTAAACCAAAGAAGAAGGTTGCTTAGATATCTTGAAAGAGAAAATTCTGATAGTTTTGAAAAACTAGCTAAAAAGTTAGAAATTAAAATTACAAAAGTAAGTGATATGCTTCTAGAAGATGAAATGAAGATAGAAGAAGACGTGGAAAAAGATTTAGAAGAAGATGTTATTGAAGACATTGAAAAAGAGGATGAGAATAAAGAATAAATCTCATGTTTGAATTTTTAAAAAAACTAAAAGATAATAATAAAATGTTAAAACACAAAATATTTACAACCGAATTTGCAGGAAGAGAGCTTTCTGTGGAAGTCGGTAAATACGCAGAACAGGCAACGGCAAGTTGTTTAGTAAAATACGGTGGAACCTCAGCTCTCGTTACGGTGGTTCAGGGAGATTTAAGAGAGGGAATAGATTTTTTTCCTCTTGTTGTTGATTATGATGAAAAAATGTATGCAGCTGGAAAAATAAAAGGTTCAAAATGGGTAAAAAGAGAAGGAAGACCAACAGATGAGGCAGTTTTGACAGGAAGAGTAATTGATAGATCAATAAGGCCACTTTTTAGTGATAAGGCAAGAAGAGACGTTCAGGTTGTTTCAACAATTTTAGAATATGACGGAGAAAATGACCCAGCATTTGTATCTCTAACAGGAGCTTCAATCGCACTTTCAATTTCACCAATTGAATGGGACGGACCAGTTGCTGGTTTTTTTGTAGGTCAAGTTAATGGAGAAATGGTTCTAAATCCAACCCAAACCGCTCGAAATAAAAGTGATTTTGAAATTTTTGTAACAATTACTCCATATGGAGTTGATATGATAGAGGCAAGATGTAAGGAAATTGATAATGAAATTATTTATAATTCAATTGAGTTTGCAGCAAAACATGGTAAAAAATTAATGGATTTTATTTCTGATATCCAAAAACAAATTGGAGTAGAAAAAATTTCTTCAGTTCCGGTCTTATCAGAGGAAGAACAAAAATTATATGAACTTATAAATAAAAAAGTTGATGAGTTTTTTGGAAGAGTCGATGTCAATAAAGTTTTTGTTACAGATAAGGTTGAAACAGAAGCAAATATTAAAAAATTAGTTGAAGAATTAAATCAAATACTAAAAGACGATAACGAGGTTTCAAAAGAATTACGCTCAAAGGGAATAGCATTATTTAATGAGAAATTAGATGAAAAAGCAAGAGAAATGATTCTAAAAGAAAATAAACGCCCAGATGGAAGAAAAATGGATGAAATCAGAGAAATAACTTGTGAGGTTGGAATCTTTGAAAGAACTCATGGAACTGGATTATTCAAAAGAGGAAATACTCAGGTATTATCAGTTGTAACTCTTGGCGCTCCAGGAGAAGAACAAATGATTGATGGAATGGAATTTGAAGGAACAAAGAGATATATGCATCACTATAATTTTCCTGGATTCTCTGTGGGTCAAGTTTCTACAAGTAAATCAACCTCGAGAAGAGAAATTGGTCATGGTGCTCTTGCAGAAAATGCACTTATCCCAGTTATCCCATCTAAAGAAGAATTTCCATATACAATAAGAGTTGTATCAGAAGTATTATCTTCAAATGGTTCCTCATCACAAGCATCAACCTGTGGCTCAACACTAGCTTTAATGGATGCTGGTGTTCCAATTAAGCGTCCAGTGGCGGGAATTGCAATGGGGCTTATTACTTCAGACGACAACAAAGATTATGTAATTTTAACAGATATTCAAGGCGTTGAAGATCATAGTGGTGATATGGATTTCAAGGTTGCGGGAACAGAAATTGGAATTACAGCAATTCAACTTGATATAAAATCAAATGGAATTAGCTTGGAGGTTTGTAGAGAAACATTAGAAAGAGCAAAGAAAGCAAGATTAGAGATTCTAGAAAAGATGAAAAAAGCAATACCAGAATCAAGAAAAGAATTATCACCATACGCACCAAAGATAACAACAATTACAATTGATCCAGAACAAATTAGAGAAGTAATTGGTCAGGGTGGAAAAACAATAAATAAAATTATTGAAACTTTTGGTGTTGAAATTGATATTGATCAAGCGGGACTTGTATTTATAACTTCCCCAAATCAAGAAAATGCAGACAAGGCCATTGAATATATACAGGGACTTCTAAAAAAAGTTGAAGTAGGAGAAATTTATGATGGTGTTGTTACAAGAATAATTCCAGATCAGAATGGTGGAGAAATAGGAGCAATTGTAGAATTTTTACCAGGAAAAGATGGAATGGTTCATGTTTCAGAAATTAAATATGAGAGAGTAGAAAAAGTTTCAGACTTTTTAAATGTTGGTGATAAAGTTAAAGTAAAAGTAATGGAAGTTGATGAAGGCCGAGGAAGAATTTCACTTTCTATGAAGGCATTATTAGAGAAACCAGCTGGCTGGGAAGATAGAAAATTTGATAGACCGCAGAGACCAATGGGACATAATTCGAGATTTAATAAATCCTCGGGACCAAGAAGAGATTTTCATAAAAAATATTAAGATTTTTTGTGATGGAAAAATTTCATCCAGAATTTCACTGGCAGTTAGAGCAAAAAACAGAGAACAGAAAAAAACTTCTTATAATTTTTCTGATTCTCTTTTTTGTTTTTGGTCTATATTTTTTAATTAGAAAAACATTTTTTGTCCCAGAAAGAAATATAGCACTTGAATCTCTTGTTTCAGATAATTCTAAATTTGTTTTCAGTGTAAATAAGATCGATTTTTTAATTAAAAACATTGGTCAGGAAAACGTGATTTCATATATAGAAAAATATACAGATGGGAGTAATTTTAGGGCTGGAAATATAATATCAAAATTAAATAAAGAATTTTTATTCTCCGAGAATAATAATTCTCAGATTCTACTTATAAAAACAAAGAGTTCCACCTTTTTACAAAGTGATATAATCGGCTCTAGAAAAATTGATGAAGAAAATTATAATGGGAAAAAAATTTATTCATCTGATTTTTATTTTGAAGACAGCAATTTATTTACAAAAAAAGATAAAATTTATTTTACAAAATTAAATGAATATATATTTTGTATTTCAAACGATAAAGATTATTTGATTGAAACCTTAAATAAATATATAAACATAGAAAAAAATAAATTTAAAAATATCAAGCGTGTTGATTATTTTACAGACAAAGCTGTTTTAAATATAGATATTTATGATTATGATTTGTCACAAAGCAATAGTTTTGTAAAAAATTTATTTTTTTTAAACACGACACTTTCTGGAAATATTGGAAATATAGAAATAATTTTTTATTCAAATTATGCTGATTTATTTATTGCAAAAAATAAAAATTTTGATAAAAATAAAATTATAGAAACACTAGGCCATTATTTTATACCAGATCTAAACAATAATTATTTTTATTATAAAAATTTTTCTGACTCAGTTAGTGATTCAAGTAAAAATTTATTAAGCTATGCAATAAACTATATAAATACAAATGTTAGTATTAATAATGAAATAATAAATACAAAAAATTTAGGACTAATGATTTATAAAAATAAAAATTTTTTAGCACAAAGTCAGGATTTTGATAGTGTTTCAACTGTATTTAAAAAATTATTATCAGTTTATTTCCCGGGGACAAGAAGAATGAGTTTAGCAGACAATACTGTTTCAGTTGAATATTTTGCAGATCCAAAAAATGTTCCAGTCCAAGAATTACAAGACAAAGACTTTACTTGGTATTATGCTGACTCGGCAGAAAAATTAAATTACGAAATGTTAAAATGTGCTGATAATTTTTTTGTGTCTTCCGACAAACAGAAAATTATAAATTTTTGTACAAATAGAGATAAATTATCAATGTTTTTTACTAAAAAACAAGAGGATATAAAAGAGCTAATATATATTGATACTTCAAATAAGTCAGATTTTCCAATTTTAGCTTCAGTAAAAAATATTTTTGGTATAAGTTTTGGTGATGAAAATCCGGTTTTGTTTTTTAGATTGTTTTATTAGATTATTATAGATTATTTATAAAAAAATAGGTCATTTTGGGCCTATTTTTTTATGATTTTTACCTTGCGTCTTCTATCCAATAGCTTGGCAACACTTAGTAATCATTTGACTAGGTGTTTTTAAGTTAATGCCAAGATGTAATCTTTCTTCATTATAATATTTTAAGTATCTTGGTAAATATCTATTAATAATA
>JAQVMR010000065.1 GCA_028703545.1 Patescibacteria group bacterium | reverse complement strand
GTCACGAAAAAATTGATAAATTTTTATATCCAATTTTAGCAAATATTCAAATTATAAAAATAAAACCAGAGATTACTCATGCTATTATGGAAAGTTATGCTGGTGTAGCTTTATACTTTTCGAAATTTATAAGTGATGCAAAAAGAATTTTAACGCTTCAAAGCGGTGATTTAGACGACAAAAGAAAACAAAATAATATTTTTGTAAAAATATTTTGGAAAAAAATTCACAAACATCCCGACATTATAACAGCGATAAGTAATTTTTTGGGTTCCAGGGCAATAAACCTAGGCGCAAAAAAAGAAAATGTTCATATAATTCCAAATGGAATTGATTTTAAAGAAGTGCCAAAATTTTTAGAAAAAGAAAAAAACAGAGTAATCTGTGTTGCAAGATTATCTTGGGAAAAGGGATTGGATTATTTAATAACTGCATGGAGTTATGTTTTATCAAAAATTAATGATGCAAGACTTGTAATTGTAGGAGAGGGAAGTAAAAGAGCTGAAATTGAAAAAATGATAAACGATTTAAAAATTAGTGACAGTGTATTATTAATGGGTAATTTATCTCACGAGAAAACGCTAGAAGAAATTTCCAAATCAGAAGTTTTTATTTGCCCATCTCTTGCAGAAGGACTTGGAATTGTTTTTATAGAAGCTCAGGCATGTCGCGTTCCTGTGATAGGAACAAGAGTTGGTGGAATACCAGATGTTATTCAAAATAGAGAAAATGGAATTTTAATAGAATCAAAAAGTCATACAGAGATCTCAGATGCAATTATTGAATTATTGGAAAATAAAGATTTGAGAGAAAAAATTATTAAAAATGCTGAAATTTCAGTTAAGAAATATTCTTGGGATAGTATATTAGAGCAAATTCATCAATTATATAAAACTTGTGAATAAAAAAATTCTCATAGCAACAGGAATTTATCCACCAGAAATTGGTGGACCAGCTACGCATTCTAAAAAAATAGCAGAAATTTTATCTGATAATTTATATGATGTTTGTGTAGTTACTTATTCAGATAAAAATCAATATGATTTTGATGGGCGTTTAAAATATAAACTCATAAGAATAGCAAGATCTAATAAAATTTTTAATTATATCAACTATTTTTTTGCTCTTGTAAAAAATGTTAGGAACTATGATTTTATTTACGCTTTTGATTATTTTAGTACTGGTTTACCTGCTTTTTTAGTTTGTAAGCTTTTTAGAAAAAAATTAGTTATAAGAATTGGGGGGGATTTTTTGTGGGAACAATATTTGGATAATTCTAATGGGGAAACACTAAAAGACTATTATAATTTAAAGCATTATAAGCAATCGTATATAAAATTTATAATAATAAAATTAATATTAAGAAATTCTGATAAAATAATTTTTACGACAAATTTTCAAAAAAATATATTTCAGCAGTTTTATAAAATAAATAAAAAAAATATTATTGTAATAGAAAATCCAATTTTTTTAGATAGGTACTATATTGAAGAATCAAAGCTGGTAAAAAATAAAAATATAGTTTTTGCCGGAAGAATGAAAAATAAGAATAATTTAGAACGTTTGTTAAAAATTTTTTTAGAAATGGGTGATATAGATTTCAATTTATTATTGATAGGAGACGGGCCAATTAAAAACAAACTTAAGGATATTATAAAAAATAAAAAAAATATAAAAATTTATGACGGAGTCTTGGGTAGTGATTTACTGAATAATTATTTTAAAAATGCAAGAGCTGTAATTCTTCCAAGTTATACAGATATTAGTCCAAATACAGCCCTAGAATGTATTTCTTTGGGTCTCCCTTTTATTATGACGAAAGAACATGGTTTTGATTGGATGAAAAATTATATATTAGAGTTTGATCCCAAAGATGATAATCAGATAAAAGACGCAATTAATAAGATAATGGACGATAGATTTTGTTTGGAATATATAAAAATTATTAGAAATATAAATTGTGAATATGACTCACATAAATTTGTAGAAAAAAATTTACAATTATTTAATAATTTATGAAAACGAGAAATTTAATAAAAAAAATTGACTATGTTTTAAAAAATATTTATTGGTTTGTTTTTTATGATTTTTTATCGCTAAATTTTAAAAAAGTTTGGCATTTGTTTATTTGTATGGTGAGACATTTATATTTAAAACACCATATGCAATAATTATTGAAACGGGAAATACATGCAATTTTCATTGTGCAACATGTCCAACACCACATGATTTGATTTATACAAGGAGGGCACCGCAAAATATGGATTTAGAAAAATACAAACGAGTTATTGATAATGTTAAAAAATATGTTCATGTCGTTTATGTTTATAATTCAAATGAACCATTGCTCCATCCAGACATAGTAGAAATGATAAAATATGCCAGCATGTCAAATATGCACACAATGATTTCAACAAATTGTTCTCTTTTGACAGAAAGTAAGACAGAAGAACTTTTGAACTCAGGACTAGGTGAAATAAGATTTGCTTTTGATGGACTTGATAAGGAATCTTTTGAGGGATTTCGTTGTGGTGGAAATTTTGAAATTGTAAAGTGCAATATTGAATATTTTTGTAAAAAGAAAAAAGAATTGTACAAAAAAAGACCAATCACAACACTACAATTTATTTTAAATAAATTAAACCAGAATCAAATTCAGGATATAAAGAAATTTGCAAAAGATAATTTTATAGATAAACTATATATAAAACCATTTATTCTAAGTGAATATGCCTATAATGAGAATCAAATAAAAAATTTGTCAGTGAAATTTTATCCGGATATTGATATTGATGATGAATATATTGTTTATAAAAAAGATCAGAATCAATTAAAGCCAATTCATGAATATAGTAAATGTCCAGATGTGGATAATGTTTTTACAGTTTTAGCTGATGGACGAGCCGTAATGTGTTGTTTTGATTTATACGGTGATTATGTTTATGGGGAGATGGATAAAACAGATTTATGGCATTTGTGGACCAATGAAAAATCCATCAATTTAAGAAATAAAGCAAGGAAAAGGGGATTTCCACTTTGTAAAATATGTGGGAATATAGAATAATATATGAGAGTATTAAGTATAGGATCTGGTACGCAATTATTTAATAAAGATTGCGAAGATAGAAAAAGATTACAAGAATATGGTGAGTTTGTAGAAACTTTGGATTTACTTTTATCTTGTTGCAGAAACTTTAATACAGAAAAAATTTCTATTAACACTACTTTAAATCCTACAAATTCTAAATATAAACTTTTACGCTTTTTTGATATTTTGATTTTGGGCGATAAATTAATAAGACAAAAGAACATTGATTTGATTATTAGCCAAGATCCACTAATAAATGGATTTTGTGCCTGGTTATTATCCAAAAAAAATAAAACAAAATTAATGGTAAGTGTATTCGGAACAAGTGTTTTTGATAAATATTGGAGGAAAGAAAAATGGATAAATATTTTTTTAGTTTTTATAGGTAAATTAGTTATGAGATCAGCAGATTTAATTCAAGTTGATAGTTTAGGAAATTATGAAATTATAAAAAATAAATATGGAAAAAAAGTTTTTTATAAACCAATAATTCCTTCTGATATTGAAAGTTATAAAACGGATAAAAAATTTTTCTTGGAAGATCAGATAAGGATTTTGTTTGTTGGTAGAATGGCAAAACAGAAAAATATAAAAATGTTACGCAATATTATAAAAATTATAAACACTAAAAGTTTTATATATAAAATTAAATTTACAATAATTGGAAGTGGTCCCGAAAAATATTTATTAGATGGTTTAGGGGGGCTTAACAATGTATTTTTTATAGATACTTGCAATCGAGAGGAGTTAAAAAATCAATATAAAAATAATGATATATTAATTTTAACATCTTATTATGAGGGTTTTCCAAGAGTTTTTATGGAGGCAGCAATAAATGGATTGCCAATAGTAACAACTAATGTATCGGGGGCGAAAAATGCTATAGAGGATGGGAAAAGTGGTTTTATTGTAGAAAATAATAATTTAAATGATTTTGTTTTAAAATTAGAGGAGCTTATCAATAATAGAAATATGTTAGTATCTTTTTCTAATAAAATATTGGATGATTTTAATAAAAATTATAATTATCAAACAACGATTAGCATACAAAAACAAATATTTAATTATTTAGAAAATATAAAATGAAAAATAAGCAAAGAATAATTATAATAGGCGGGGGTGGTTTTATAGGTAGTAATTTAGTAGAAAAATTATTTTTAGATAAAAAATATAACATTATTGTCTTGGACAAAAATCAGTATAAAAATAAAAAAGTTAAATCATATTTCGGAGATTATTCTGATGGTGATTTGTTAAATAAAATTATAAAACAAGATGATATAATTTTTCATTTGGCTGGTGCTTCTATTCCAGCAAAAGCAGAGTATAATATATCAGAGGAAATCAACAATGATGTTATAAAGACTATAAAATTATTAGAAATTTGTGGAAAGAAGCAAATAAAAAAGTTTATTTTTGTTTCTTCTGGCGGTATGGTTTATGGAAAATATTTCAAACCAGTTTCAGAAAAAAATATAACAGATCCAATAAGTTTTCATGGGGTTATAAAACTAACTATAGAAAAATATGTTAGATTATTAAGTCAGAGATATAATTTTCCATATATTATTTTAAGACCAGCTAATTTATATGGACGCATTGAAAACGTTGATAGGCCACAGGGTGCTATTGATATTTTTTTGAGAAAAGCTATGAAAAAAGAGATAATAGAGATCTGGGGTAATGGAAAAATGATAAGAGATTATATTTTTATTGATGATGTTGTTAATTTTTTAGAAAAATTATTAAAATCAAATATAAACAATGAAGTTAT
>JAQVMR010000014.1 GCA_028703545.1 Patescibacteria group bacterium | reverse complement strand
ACTGCTTTAGCCCTTAATCTTGGTAGATTTGGATTAATAGTATATGCCATACACTTTAAAAGTTTAATAATTATATATACTTAATTATTACATCTTAAGTGTTGCCAAGCTATTGAGCTATTACGATTGCATTGACTTTGTTAATAATATGTGGTAATTTGATATGAAAATTAAATTTATATGGGAGGAAAAAATGAAGAAACATCAACTGTTTGGAATATTGCTATGGACAATATCTATAGCAATTAGCATGATCGCGAATTTTATTGGATGTGTTTTATTGTCTTTTAGTAGTTGTAAGCAAACTATCTGTTCTGTCGTTAACTCAGGTTTTACTTTTGACGAATATATTACAGAGATAAGGAAATACACTGATCCAAATAGAGATCCAAAGGATTATCTCGTAGCGATTTTTAAAAAGATCAAACCATTAAATTTGATAAAAGGCATTTTTATGCTTTTTACAAAGGCGATTGTCATTTTTTTATCACTGAAGTTGATATTATTTAATCCCAGCGCTCTGATATGGCTTAGATTGGGTGTGTTAACTATAATGGTTGTGGGACTTTTACAAGGTGCTCGTTATTTGTATTTAAAACCATATACCGAAAAAATGACAAGAGCAAAGATGTTATCAACAGCAGAATGGTTTATCGAATGGGCAAATGGGTTTAGTGATTGTAACATACGTGTTCTTAATGTAACGAAGCATGAAAAAGGCGCTTTAATACCAACTAATGCCACGAGTATGGGTATAAACATAAACCACGAGAACATAATCGATTCAATAATAGGAAAAGTTGAAGAACGGGATAAATCCAACTCGCTGTTTTCCATAATTGATACAGGTAAGATCGATTCAACAAAAACAATTATCGCGATGGCTCTGATTTTCTTAGACAAGTCTGTAGACTTGAGAGATTATCAGACAAAATTTGATGTCTTTGGAGGTTTTAGTCATCGAAATTTCAGATCAAATATAGACCCGGATATAATCCGTTTGGCTCGCTTCATGAAGTACGATGTTTCTATAAAGAACGTTGCAAAAGAGAAAATGGCTAGAGACGAAAGTAGGCAAACTATCGAAAAGATTTCTGACTTTATCAGGAATGATAGTGAGATGCCAAAAAACAATAAAACTCTTCTTTTCGAATTCCATTCAAAAAAAAGTACGGCATTCAGTAGACATTTTGCGAGAACAGTAAACCTTGATACTGGTAGGTCTATAATAGGCAACGAACCAAAAGAAGTGGACCAGTTTATTAACTGTTCGGATCTTACAAAGTTGCAAGAAATTGCCAATAACAGTGGAATACATGAAAAGGGGTTCTATATCAGTAGTCTCGTTATAACCTCTTTGATCAAATCCAAGAAACCAATTTTTATATCCAGCATGACTGGACATAAAGACATGTTTGGTTCCTGGAGTAATTTGCATCATGTGGCGATTTTTAAGTGGCTTCTTAAAGCTCTTTTGAGTGGTTACAAGATTCAAAGAAATGTGTAGTTTCTTAATTCCTTGCCACCAAGTAATCAACAGTAATGTTGGTGAACGGTGGCCTTTTTATTTCTAATTGACAATTAATAGAATTTTGATTAAGGTATGTTCATAAAATAAATTCATAAAGGAGGATCTAATGTTTACATTACAGGAGATCAAAAGAATATTGGCATCCTATGGTGCAAAAAAAGTATTTCATCTAAAGAAAATACTAAAGCTTTTGGCTTATCAGAACGAACAGACAGAGAAGCAGTGTGCGCTTATGGCTATATCGCCAATTGACGGTAGATATGCTGAAAAAACAAGAAGTCTTAAAGAAATTTTTTCTGAGTTTGGACTAATTAAATTCAGAGTCATGGTTGAGGTGAGGTGGTTGGAATTTCTTCTTCGGGAAACAAAACTCGCCACCTATTCTGATAAAGAAATGAAAATTATCAAATCCGTTCTCGATGAATTCAACATTGAATCTGCTATGCGAATAAAAGAAATAGAGAAAGTTTCTAATCATGACGTAAATGCCGTTATTGAATACATAAAAGAACAGCTTGACGAAAAAGGTTTGGGAAGGTTTTCTGAATATGTCCACCTATTTCTTACATCCGAAGACGTGAATAACGTTTCATATTCCATGATGCTCAATCAGGCTGAAAAGATAATCAGAAATAAGTTTGAAAATTTTTGTGAGTTAATAGCTCAAAAAGTTAAAGCGTGGAAAGAAGTTGTAATGATTGGCCACACACATGGTCAACCAGCTACACCGACAACAATGGGTAAGGAATTTCTTGTTTTTTACAAGCGTTTCCAAACTGAAATTTTCAAAGCTCAGTCTTGGAAGGCTCAAGCAAAATGGAGTGGTGCGACTGGAACTTTTGCAGCCCATTATTTTGCTATGCCAGAAATTAACTGGATTGAAAAGTCCAAACATTTCGTGGATGGATATCTTCACATGGAATACATTCCCGTATCTACACAGATAAATCCACATCATGACATAGCAGAACTTCTTCAGATCATCATACGGATTGCCGGAATAATCGTGGATATGTCTTCTGATATGTGGTTATATACTTCCATGGATTATTTGAAACAGAGACCAAAGGCCGGAGAAGTGGGATCGTCCACAATGCCCCACAAAGTGAATCCTATTGATTGGGAAAATGCTCGTGGTAATGCAAAAGTTGCTATAGCACTTTGTGAATGCCTTTCTAGAGAACTTCTAGTATCAACCATGCAAAGAGATTTGAGCGACTCAACTCTTCAAAGAAATCTCGGGACTCTTTTCTCTCACATGCTTATAGCAGTTGAAAGCTGTATCAAAGCAATGGGAAAAATAGATATTAATCTTATGAAGATTAACAAAGATCTAAAAGATAATCCTGAGGTGATAACAGAGGCTATTCAAGTATTACTTCGGGTCTTAGGGATTTCCGATGCTTATGATAGGCTCAAAGAACTTTCAAGAGGAAAAAAACTGAACAAGAAAATTCTTAGAGAGTTCGTTGATGGTCTTGATATTAATAAAAAGTATAAAGGTAAGATTTTAGGTTTAACACCTGCGAAGTATTTGGGGTTGTGCCTAGAAATTATTAGTAACGAAATAAGCTAATTAATTTTAAAAAATAAAAAAACCGCTAAGTATCCATAAAAGAGAAAAGCGGTTTTATTTTATATTGAATAAAATAAAAAGAGCTGTGATTTCTCACAGCTCAGGTAATTAGAATATTGAAAGCGCTTTAAGGATATACGCCCTTGCTAAATGCAAATCAAGTGTATCTTTTAAATCTAGTAATCTTCCTTCTGCATCAATACTCATGTCGGGAAATTTTTCGAGAATGGGTTTTATGATATCCAAATTTTGATAATGAAGTCCACCAGCGAATACAATATTCATTTTAGTTTTTTCCTTGATTTGTTCAGCATATTTCATAAGAGTGAATCCAAGCATTTGTTTTCCGCTTCCCATGCTCATGTCTAGAATTACATATTCACACAACTCTTGATATTGTGTTAATCTCAAAGCCATTTTTTGAGGACTATACTCAAGAAAATCTCCCTTCTCCATTTGTATAACAAATTTTTTGTTTGGAAAATGATTTTTGTAATTACTAATTATCTTTGGATCAGGCCACCTCATGTTGAGCTGGAATCCATGAAGATTTTTTCCAGAAATATCCGTTATTTTTTTAAGAGAATCAGAAAGTTTTATTTTGTGTGGGTCACAGTAGTGAATGAAGTTTAGGTTTTTTTGATTTTCATCATGCGCTTCGCTTGTGTCAAAAAGTTGCTTTATTTTTTCTAATTGGACAAAACGGCCACCCATTATTTCACCATTTAATGTGCCATAGCTTACAAGTAATCCGATCATTAATTTTCTGCTAAAATTTTTTGGTATTAAATCTGAAAGTTTTTGTACTTGTGTTTCTGTGGTGAAACCAGTAATTCCGATATATGCATCATTCATTTGTTCCTCCAGTAATAATTTTCTAGGGTCATCTTAGTATAATTAAAACTTTTGTCAACCTAAAAAACCGCTAAGTATCTATAAAAGAGAAAAGCGGTTTTATTTTATTTCAATTTTTCTAGTAAATCATAGGCGGATTTAAGTTTTTTCTTCTCATTATCAATTATGTGTTCCGGTGCTCTTTGTGTAAATTTTTTATTGTTTAATTTTTCTTCTATTAAATTAATATATGCAATTGTTTCTCTAATTTGTTTTTGTTTGTCCGCCTCATTAATTGTTATTTCAATATATATATCAACATCAGAAATATGAACCACATCTTTATATTTTTCATTTGTTAATTTAACTTTTGCAAGAGATTCTATGATGCCAATCTGATTGACTATCAATTCAAAATATTTTTCAGATTCTATGTGGCAGTCTATTATTGTTTTTAGATCAATTTTATGTTCATTTTTTAAATTTCTTATTGCAATAATTATTTCTTGTAATTTGCCAAACTCAATTAAGACATCAGATTTTGTTTTATTTGATTTTGGCCAAGAAGAAATCATGAGTAGCCTGGAATCAATATTTTTCCAAATTGTTTCTGTAATAAAGGGAATAAACGGATGCCACAATTTTAGAAGCGTTTGTAAAATATAGAGTAGTATTTCATTTTTGCCTTTTTCAACTTTTGAAATTTCTATATACCAATCAGCGAAATCAGTCCATGTAAAATCATATAAAGCCTCACTTGTCATTGAAAAATTGTGAACTTTTAAATCTTTTGTGGCGCTTTCTATTAAGGTGTTTAATTTTCTTAAAATCCATTCATCTGCTAGTGTAATTGGCCTAGGTTGTTTTTTTATTAATTTTACATAATCAGATGACATTAAAATATATCTTGATATATTCCATAGTTTATTTATAAAATTTCTTGCACCCAATACTTTTTCTTCATAGAATTTAGCATCATTTCCAGGGGCAATTCCCTTTATTAAACTAAGTCTTAGAGCATCAGTTCCATAATTTTGAATTATTTCAATTGGGTCCAAACTATTTCCCAATGATTTTGAAAATTTCTTTCCTTCTTTTGACCTCAAAATTCCATGAATATAAACCTCTTCAAATGGAATATCATCAATAGCATAAGTTGTCATAAGAATCATTCTTGCCATCCAGAAAAATAATATTTCATAACCCATTTGCATCCATTGTGTTGGGTGAAATTTTTTAAAATCTTTTGTCTTATCTGGCCAACCAAGCGTTGAAAAAGTCCATGCACCAGAAGAGAACCAAGTGTCTAGTGTATCTGGATCTTGTTTGTAATCCTTTGGATTATTACCGTCAAGTATACAATATTTTTCTATCTCACCTTGTTGTAGTTTGTATTTGGACGCCTCAGTGTCTTTAGCACCTTTCATAATCATGTAAAAGGCTCTTGCAACAGCATTATGTGTTATTATAAGAATTTTTTTACCAGAATAATTTTTATTTATGTATTTTATAAATTCTTCTATGCGTTTTTTAACTTCTTTGTATGTTTCTTCTTCTCCCGGTATATCAAAATTTATCTTGTCTTTTTTATATTCGGGATATTTCATCTTTACTTTTTCTAAATTTTGACCCTCAAAGTCTCCATAGTTTCTTTCTATTAACAATTCATTAGTTTCAAATTTTATTTTTAATTTTTGATTAATTATTTCAGCTGTTTGTCTAGCTCTTTTTTGTGTAGAGCTAATTATAATATCTATTTTTTCATTTTTTAATTTATTGGCCAATAATTCTATATTGCTAATACTATCCTCATCAAGAGGAGTATCTGTTGTGCCTTGAATTTTACCTTCTTTGTTCCAATCTGTTATCCCGTGTCTTGTTATATAAAGCTCTGTAATTGTTTTAGGGATAAATATTTTATCTCCCCTATACCAAACAGGAATTCTGTGTCCCCACCAAATTTGTCTTGATATACACCAGTCACGTAAATTATCAATCCACTGCATGTATGAGTTTAAAAATCTGTCTGGAGTAATTTTAATAATTTTTTTATTTTTTCCATTGTGACCAGTTGTAAAAACATCTTTCATTAATTGTTTTAGGGATTTATTTTTACCAGGAATTATTTTGTTTACATCAATAAACCATTGTTTCATAGGTATTACTTCAATAACATCATTAAATCTATCAGATTTCCCAACACTATGAATTGATTCTTCTTGTTTTATAATTAAGTTATTTTCTTTTAACCAGTTTACAAATTTTTCCCTTGCTTCTAATACGGTTAATCCTTCATAGTTTTTTCCTGCATTTTCTGTCATTTTTCCATCAGGACCTATTACGGGAATAATTCCTATTTCTTTATTTTTTTGATACATTTCAAAGTCAACCATACTATGAGCGGGAGTTACACCTACCGCCCCCGTTCCATAATTTATGTCAGCATTTTCATCTGCAATTATTGTTATTGTAAGAGGATTGAGTGCGCCCACACTAACTGTAAATTTTTGACCTATGTATTTATTATATCTATCATCTTTGGGGTTTACTGCTACCGCCGTATCACCTAATTTTGTCTCTGGACGAGTAGTTGCAATTGGAATTGGAAAATCATGGGAGTATTTAAAAGTATAAATTGTAACTGGCTCATCTTCATAAATAAGTTCATCATCAGAGCAAGTTGATTGTCCACGCACAGTCCAGTTAACGGCTCTGTATCCTTTATAAATTAATCCGTCTTCATACATTTTTTTGAAAAGTGTATTTACAGCGCGAGATCTTGTTTCATCAAATGTATAGGCAAATCTAGACCAGTCACAACTTGTTCCCATTTTTCTGATTTGATTTAAAATTGTTGATTTAGAATTTTCAGAATATTCTCTAATTTTTTCGAGTAATTTTTCACGACCCAATTCTTCGCGGGGATTTTTAATTCCACTTTTTTGTAATTCTTTTTCTACTCTTGCTTGAGTTGCAACCGCTGCATGATCAGCTCCTGGAAGGAGGAGTGCTTTATAACCACACATTCTCCTAAATCTTATTTCAGTATCTAATATTGAATTTTCAAGTGCGTGACCTAGATGTAGGATTCCGGTTACATTTGGTGGTGGCATTAGTATACAGTACGGTTTTTTTGCGTTTTTTAAATTATCTGGATTAAAAAATCCAGACTCTTCCCAGGTTTTGTATATTTCATCTTCAAATTTTTTGGCTTCGTATGTTTTGTCTAATTCTATTTTCATGATTTTTTGTATGTCATTCCGGACTTGATCCGGAATCTAATTTTTATCCATGGTTTTTAGGGACTCCGAAACTAATTCAGAATAATATAAAAGAAAAATTTTACATTTCAATTATTCTTTCATTTTCATTATTAGCTAACTTAAAGTTTACATAAATTGTTTGTTTTGGTAAATAGTCAGATATTTTATTAGCCCATTCTATTATTATAAGATTTTTTTCGTCATTTATATAATCCATGAGTCCTATATCAAGTAGAGCATCGTAAGTTTCTAATCTGTAACAGTCTATATGAACTAAATTTTTAATTTTAGAATTATTTTTTAATGTTTTATAGATTTTCATTACAACAAAAGTTGGACTTGTGATATTTTTGATTCCAAAATAATTTCCAATTCCTTTGGTAATTGCAGTTTTTCCACTTCCTAGTTCTCCATTTAAACCGACTACATTAGATTTAAAATTTTGAGCCAATTTTTCGCCAAGAGAAATTGTTTCATCTAATGATTTTGTAATGTATTTAACCATTTTTTAAATTTATTGTTATTAGAATTGTTGGAATGGGGCAAATATACAGTTTTTTATTATCTTTGTCTATATAGAATCCAATCCACAAATCATACCAAGCAAAAGACAATTTAAATTTACCAGTTTTTATAATTGTTATTGATTTCATAGAGTAAATCATAGCAAAAATGAGGATTTTGGGCAATTAACCTGCGGGGTTGAGCACCTTTGAACACCTTCGAGGTTGCCAACCTGCGAGGTTGAAATTAATCTTGACAAATTATATTAAATATGATTTAATTATTAATTAAAACAAATGAAGAAAATAATGGAGGAATCATGAAAAGTATCATTCCTATATTGATTTTGATTGTCTTTGCTATATTACTTCACAACGGAGTAGTTCCAAAGATAAATCATGCGTGGATTTTCTGGATGTTTTTTGCTACATGGATCATTGCTTTGATTATGGGCCTATTCGCATCTTTTTTTGATGCAATTATGTGTACTATGGCCCAATCCGAGTTTCCAGATACAAATTTGATCTATGTTGTATTTATGACAGGCTTGAGTTATTTTTTATTTTATAATTTCGTGTTTGTTAGGATTGTAAATACAAATTTTTTGATAGTTATCACAGGAATCTTTAATCTATTGTTTATTTGGATTATAACAAAATCCATAATAGGATGGATAATGGATTTCAAACAATCTTTATTTTGGCGGGTTTAATCTCGCCTTTTTATTTGACAATTTAATTGCTTTGAAATATTGTTTTATTACAATAAATAAATATCCAATAGAACAATTGCAAAAAATAATAGAGTCGTTGTAATAACGATCCTTTTTTATTTAAGTTTACCTACTAGCAGGCAGGTAATTTTAAATTTGGGTCAGCCGTTATTTTAAAATTATTTTTTTTCTTTTTATTTATATTGAAATAACCAGTAATTGCAATCATTGCAGCATTATCTCCGGTATGTTTTATTTCCGGAAAATAAGTTTTTATATTTAATTTTTGTGTATCATTTGAGATCCTGTTCCTTATAGAACTATTTGCACTAACTCCGCCACCAAGAATTATATTTTTTACATTATATTTTTTTGCAGCTCTAATTATTTTTTTTGAAAGTACATCACAAACAGCGTTTTCAAACGCATTACAATATTCTTTTATCAATTCCTGATTTTTTTCACGTTTCTCATCTCTCCACTTATATAAAACAGAAGTTTTTAATCCAGAGAATGAAAAATTAAAATCTTTTGTATTTATCATTGGTCTAGGAAATTCAAAGCTTGGTTTTTCTGTAAATTCAAGTGACAATTTATTTATAATAGGACCACCAGGATAGCTAAGATTTAAAATTTTTGCAACCTTATCATACGCTTCACCAACTGCATCATCAACAGTTTCTCCGAGTAATTTATATTTTCCATAATTTTTCATGAGAAATATTTGTGTATGACCACCAGAGATTACTACAGCAAGAACTGGGAATGTTTTTTTCTTATCAAAAAGTTCATTGTGTGTTAACCAATTACTATAAATATGTGCTTCAATATGATTGATAGGAATCAATGGTTTTTTATAAATATAAGAAAGCGTTTTTCCAAGTTCTAATCCTATAACAAGTGATGTGATAAGTCCCGGACCATAAGTTACCGCAATAAGATCGACATCAGTCTTTATATTAATATCTAATTCTTTTAACAATGGAAAAAAATTCTCAGCATGATGACGTGCTGCGACTTCAGGAACTATTCCACCAAATTGTTTGTGAATTTCTACTTGAGATGAAATAAGATTTTTTAAAAGTTTTATTCTATTTTTATCTATTTCAATAAGTGATAATGCGCTTTCATCACAAGAGGATTCTATGCCTAATATTTTCATTATTTTTTATTATTTATAAGTTTACTTTTGTCCTACCACATTGTCATTCTGAACTTGTTTCAGAATCTCTGTGTCAGCAATTCTCTATTTAAGATCCTGAATCAAGTTCAGGATGACAGGCGGAATAATATTTTATTTTGTGGCGTAAATTACTCACTAAATACCTCTGCCTGATAAGTTGAAAATTTAGTTTCTTTATTTCTATAGCAATTCCAATCAAGCCCAGCTTTTTGACAAAGAGAACCAAAAAATTCATCTTCATCAAAAATGTTTTCCCAAACTTGTGGTAAATAAGTTGCACCATTTTTTCCATTTTGTAAAACAACTCCGTCAATGTTTTGTTTTATATTTTCAAAGCTTGTCTCTTTTGGAACTGTTAATACTGATATTTCCATTTTAACATCCTTTAACTCATTTTCAGATAGAGGATTAAATCTCGTATCTTCAAACGCAGCTGATAATGCATTTAATTGAACTGCTTTGTATAATTTTTCGATTGGTTCAATATAGCCAATACACCCTCTTAATTTTTCGTCTTTGTTTAATGTTACAAAAACACCTCTTTTTTCTTTCAGATTCTCTGGAACGGAATTCTCATCAATAGGCATCATTTTATCACTGTTTTTGAAAGCATAATCAATTGTATTTCTTGCTAAATCTAATAAAAATTTTTTGTCATTTTGAGAATAATTTTCATTTTTATTTTCCTCAACAAAAATTGCAGACATATATCCAACAACTTGAGAATTATCTCCTGTTATATCACCACTATCACCATATTTCATAAGTTCACCATTCCAGTTATTTAATTCTGCAAGTTCAAATAATAATTTTATTCCAATTTCTCCACATGCTTCGCATTCATTATCAAATTTTAATGTTTTTATAGAATCAATACATTTCTGATCTAATTCCTTTGCCTCATCTTTTTTATAATAGTGTGATAAATCACTACTTATTACGATTAGAGTTTTTTCATCGATTATTGAATTTAAATTTTTTGCAGCATTTTTAATATCATTATCATTAACTTGTCCTGCTAAAATTGGAATTAATTTCCAGTTGTTTTTTAAAATATATTGCAAAAAAGGAATTTGAACTTCAATTGAATGTTCTTCTTGTAATACATTGTCATTAAAACTAAATTCATTGAATTTTTCAATTTTATTTATTGTGTTTTTATCAAGTTCAACATTTCCAATAGGGGTTTGCCAGAAGTCAGCTCTTGATAGGGCAAAATCAGTCATGTACTCATGATGAGATGGGCCAATTACAATAACGCGCTCAATGTTTTTATGTTTTTCAATTTGTTTATATGCCTCAGATGCAATTTGACCACTATAAATATATCCAGCGTGTGGAACAATCAGGGCCTTAATATTAGAAATGTTTTTGTTTTCTGATGAAGCAAAAAATTCACCAAGCATTTTTGATAATTGATTTTTATCATCAGGATAAAATTGACCCATGACAGCCGGAAGACGAGTAATTTTTTCTTCCATATTTTTTTGTTCCTCATTTTTCTGAGGAAAATTAGTTTTATGATCTATATAAAAAATTATTCCAAGTATTATTATTAGAATTACAGAAATTATTATTATAATTCTATTTTTCATTAACAATTGTTTTTGATTTTATATAATCAACAGCTTTTTTGTTTAGCAATGTGTTTATTAGGTAATTTTTGTAGGAATCTGATTCAATTTGTTTTTCTGCTTCTTGGTTTCCATGATAGTGCATTTTTTCATGATCTATTGCTTCTTTTAATTCTTCATCGCCAACTTCAAATTTTTGGGTTTCTACAATTTTTCTTATAATAAGTGATGCTTGTAATCTTTTTTTTGCTTGTGGTAAAAATTCATTTTCAATTTCTTCTATTTTTTTACCAATAGAATTTAAATAATGTTCAAATTCCATCCCGCGAGAACTTATATCATGTTTTAATTCTTCTGTCATTTTTTTGGCTTCCTCTTTTATTATATCATCATCAAATTCAGCAATTTTTGAATTTTCTACAATTTTTTCAATAGCTTCTATTTCTAATTTTCTTTCTTCTTTTTCATTTGCTTCGGCTGTATAATTTTCTTTTAGTTTTTCTTTTAATTCTTCTATATTTTTTAAGTTGAACTTTTTAGCAAACTCATCGTTAAGTTCAGGAAGTTCAATTTTAGAAACTTTTTTCATTTTAATCTGAAATTCTGCTTCCTTATTTTCTAAATTTTTATTGTGATATTCTTTTGGAAAATTTAATTTAAAAGAAAATTCATCACCTTTTTTGTGTTCTATTAAATTATCCTCAAAACCAGGAATCATTTGATTTTTACCTATTACAAGAGGATAATTAATTTCGCTTCCGTGTTCAATGGCAACTCCATCAACTAAAGTTTTGAAGTCAATTTCAACTTTGTCTCCTTTTTTTGATAATCCATCTGTCTCTGTTTCTTTTGCTCCTATTTCCCTCATGGTTTCAAGCGCTTCTGTGATTTTTTTCTCATCAATTTGTATTTTATTTCTTTTTATTTTAATTTCCTCAATATTACATAATTCAATTTCAGGAAGAATGCTTATTGTGGCCGTAAAAATTATATTATTTCCTGGTGCTAATTTTTTTATATCAATTTTTGGTTGACTTATAGGTTCCAGTTTTTCTTTAATGATTGTATCAAAGTAAAAATGAGTCAAAATATCATCTAATGCATTTTCTAAAATAGTTAATTCTCCAAATTTTTTTACAATAACATTATAAGGAGCTTTTCCTGGACGAAATCCATCAATTTTTGTATTTTTTGATAAATTTTCAGCACTAAGCAAAACAAATTTTTCATATTCAGACGGTTCTATTTCTATTGTTAATTCAATTTTGTTTTTTTCTAATATTTTTTTATCAATTTTCATCAAATTTTACCTTTCTATTTGTGGGAAATTTTTACTTCACGTTTGTCGTTCTGAACTTGTTTCAGAATATCCGCGTAGGCGATTTTTTATTTAAGATCCTGAATCAATTTCGGGATAGCAGGATGAGTGCTAGTAAAAATTTCTCTTAATTAATATTTATCTAATTTAGCAGATAAATAACTAAAAATCAATCACTAGTAATTGTATTTTCGATAAATTATTTGTATTCTTGAGTTTCTAAATTTAAAAATTGAAATTTGTTCCTGTGGATAACTTCTAAAAAATCAAAAACTTATGATTTTTATTGCTATTTTTCAAACACATCTGATTGTGGTATAATTCTAAATACAAACACAATATATAGTATTTTTAAAATAAACATAAAAAACATGTTAAAAGGCAAAGAATCAAAGAAAAGGGTAGTTACACTTATAAAACAAGTAAAAAAAAGATCTGGTAAAATAGTTGCATTTAATAGAAAGAATATTTTTCAGGCAATTTTTAAAGCAGCTAAATCAGTTGGCGGTAGAGACACTAAAAGAGCCAATGAAATTACCGATGCAATTATAGAAGAACTAAATAGAAGATTCGGTTCAGATATTATTCCAGAAGTTGAGCAAATTCAGGACATGGTAGAAAAAGTTTTAATAGAACGTGGACACGCAAAAACAGCAAAATCATATATTTTATACAGAGACTTGCACAATAGAATTAGAGACATCAAATCAATTATTGACGCAGACGAGTTAATTTCTAATTATATTGGAGAGTTAGATTGGCAGGTAAGAGAAAATGCAAACATGGCTTTTTCTCTACAGGGTTTAAATGCTTACATTTCCTCAACTGTTCAAAAAAATTATTGGCTTAATAAAATTTATTCAAAAAGAGCTCGTGATGCTGAGAAATCAGGAGAGCTTCATATTCATGATTTAGACTTATTGGCTGTTTATTGTTGTGGTTGGGATTTGAAAGATTTGCTTATGATTGGTTTCAAAGGTGTTCCAGGAAAGGTAGCAACAAAACCAGCGAAACACCTAAGAACAGCACTTGGTCAATCTGTTAATTTTTTCTATACATTACAGGGTGAGGCAAATGGAGCACAAGCATTTGCTAATTTTGATACATACATGGCTCCATTTATAAGATACGATAAACTTGATTACAAGCAAGTAAAGCAATGTATTCAAGAATTTATGTTTAATATGAGTGTCCCAACAAGAGTAGGATTTCAAAATCCATTTACAAATATAACCATGGATTTAACAGTTCCAAAGATTATGAAAAATGAGCCAGTTATAATCGGCGGTGAATTAAGAAAAGAAACCTATGGAGATTTTCAGAAAGAAATGGATATATTTAATGAAGCATTTGCAGATGTGATGATGGAGGGAGACGCAAATGGACGCGTTTTTTCATTTCCAATACCAACATATAATATCACAAAAGATTTTGATTGGAATAATCCAAAATATAAAAAATTATGGGAAATGACAGCAAAATACGGTATTCCTTATTTTGCAAATTTTGTAAATTCTGACATGAGTCCTGATGATGCAAGAAGTATGTGTTGTAGATTAAGGCTTGATAATAGAGAACTCAGACGTCGTGGTGGAGGACTTTTCGGATCAAATCCACTTACAGGAAGTATCGGCGTTGTAACAATTAATATGCCTCGTATTGGATATTTATCAAAAACCAAAAAAGAATTTTTTGATAGATTAGAAGAATTAATGGACGTAGCAAAAGAAACACTTGAGACAAAAAGAAAGATATTAGAGCAATTAACACAAAGAGGATTATATCCATATTCAAAATTTTATTTAAGGGATATTTATCAAAGATTTACTGAATACTGGAAAAATCATTTTAATACAATAGGATTGCTGGGTATGAATGAAGCTCTTATAAATTTTATGAAAAAAGATATTGGAAGCGAAGACGGAAGAAAATTTGCACTTGAAATAATGAATTTTATGAGAGAAAAATTACAAAAATATCAAGAAGAAACGGGGGATATGTTTAACCTAGAAGCAACTCCAGGAGAGGGAACAAGTCATAGGTTTGCACTTTTAGATAAAAAGAATTTTCCAGATATTATTGTAGCAAATGAAGAAGCATATAAAAATGGTGCACCGGCTTTTTATACAAACTCAACTCATCTACCAGTCAATTATACTGATGATATTTTTACAATACTTGATAAACAAGATGATTTGCAAGCACTTTATACTGGTGGAACCGTGATTCATTTGTTTATTGGTGAAAGAATTGATGATCCAGAAGTTTGTAAAAAATTAGTTAAAAAAGTAGCAAAAAATTATAAACTACCATATTTTTCTATTACCCCGACATTTTCTGTTTGTCCAAAACATGGTTATATTTCTGGTGAACATCGTTTTTGTCCACTTTGTGATCAAGAAATTGGTTATCATGCGGCTGAGTCAAGTGAACACAAGACGCTTTATTAATTTTTAGTGCCTTTGTTAAAATTTTATAAAGAGTTATAATATAATTAAGAATTAATGAAAAGCATATGAACCAAGACAAAAACAAAAATTTAAATGAGGCCTCAAAAAGACAGCAATGTGAGGTCTACTCTAGAGTTGTCGGATACCTAAGACCTGTTTCTCAGTGGAATGATGGAAAGCAAGCAGAATTCAACGAGAGAAAGTGTGCCAAAATTTAGTAGTTTTTAATACCTCCTTCATTGTGATACCATAGTGGAGGAGGTTTTATTATATAGCGTGCTAGTATGCAGGAAACAAATTTTAAAATTGCAGGACTACAAAAAACATCTTTGATTGATTATCCTAAAAAAATATCAACCATTCTTTTTACACAAGGCTGTAATTTTAGATGTCGCTATTGCCACAACCCAGAACTCATTCCATTTAATCAGGAAATGATTTTTGATATATCCGAGGAAGAAGTTTTAGATTTTTTAAAAAAGAGAAAACATAAAATAGAAGCACTTTGTATAACCGGAGGAGAGCCGTTACTTCAAGTTGGGCTAAAAGAATTTATAAAAAAAGTTAAAAAAATGAAATATAAAATAAAGCTTGATACAAATGGAAGTAACTTTGAATTACTTAAAAATTTAATTGAAGAAAAATTAGTTGATTATATAGCAATGGATTATAAGGCGCACTTTGGAATTTTTGAAACAATTACTCAAATTTCTAAATCGATGTTTAGGGAAATTACAAAAACAAAAGATTATCTTATAAATTCTAAATTAAAATATGAATTTAGAACTACAATTATTCCTAAACTTTTTAAAGACGATGATGTTTTAAAATTAGCCCAAGAATTAAAAGATGCAAAATTAGTTTATTTACAGAATTTTCACGATAACGGAAAGCTTCTAGATGAATCGCTTGTGGGAGAATTAGGTTTTCCAATGACAAAATTAAAAGAATATCAGAAAACAATGAAACAATATGTAAAGAAATGTGAAATTAGGAATTGAATTTTTTGATCCCATAAAACAAAAATGTTTATATGGTGCTGTAATATTATTTATAAAAAAATAAAAGCGCCTGTAATTCAACAGGCGCTAATTTTTTATATATGTGGTGTCTGGGGTATTAGTTTGATTTTGTCTAGTTCCTTTTTTATTCCAACCAGTCTATTATCTAGTATTGAGATTTTGTGTGTAAAGGTATCCAATTCACACAAAATTTTTTTCTTTTTTATGGGAAATAGATTTAATAATAACACCCGTTCTTCAATATAAAATAAGTAGCTTAGACTTGAAAAACCAGAATATTTATCTGTCCGCAGTTTTTCTTTAAAATATACGGGTTTTTTTATTTTCTTTTGTATAATAATCCGTATGTCTTCTAATGTACGCAAAAAACATTGTTTTTTATCCATTTTTTCCTCCATGAAATTATTTTTGTTAATTTTTACTGATTTTGAATTTAATCATATATAAATATTTTTGTCAATTTTAAATTTATAACAGAAAACTCTCCTTATAGAGAACTTTTTCAGCTAGATGGAGTTCATTGGTTATGGATGTTAGAAATACGATTGTCGAAAAGTATTAAAAAATAATTAAAGAGAGATTGTACAAAAGAACAATCTCTCCATCGTATTATTTAATAAATTAATTGAGTGCGTTTTTGAGTATTTCCAAACCTAGTTTAAAAAATTCTGTTTCAACAACATTCATATCAGAACTAATTCTGTGTTTTTCGTCTAAAATTAATAGTTCATCCACTAATTTCTTCTCCTCACCCTGAACTAGATTTTTTATTAATCCAGCTATATTTGGAGAACCCGTGAAATCTTCTATGGCTTTTTCTATGTTTTCTGTATTAATACCGATGTTTAATCCACTTATCAAAGAAGATATCAAATTAGCAAAATACTCTTCCACAAATTCAGAATAATCCCTTCCTCCATTCATAAGTATTGCAAGTGCAACATGAGCATCTCCCAGATTTAAACGCTTATTTACTTCTTCCGGAGATTCAGAACCGCTAGCCTCTAAATTTTTTCTACGATATTCTCTACTTGCAATCATTGTAGCAACATAAACCCTTTCTTTTAAAAGGTTTTTGAGCTCTTCTAGCTGATATAGGCCGGCATCGGCTACCAGCAAATCAACATTTTCTTCTGACTCAAAAGCATCTGGTTGATATCCATACCTCTTCCCATTACTTTCAAGAATGTAGCTTGCTATAATCTTACCAATATTTAGCAACTCATCGAACTCTTCTTGTGAGATACATCTCTTGGTTAATTCGACTGTTCTACTTTCTCTATCTGTAATTTTAGTTGCTATTTTCAACCTCAAGTCTCTACCAAAAAAACCATTAATAAAATCCTGGTTTTTTAACAACTGCTCTAGTAAATAGTCCCTTCCTGTTGCAGAAGCTTCTGGCATTAACAATACTTTACTCGTTTTATCCTTCCTTTCTTTTATTTTTTATATAAATTTATTAAATATTCACTATATTAGCATTTCTATAAATTTTGTAAATAAGTTTATGAATTTAATTTATGGATATAACAAAAAAACCCAATAAACATAGGCCTTTTTGAATGGAGCTCCTTAGTATACGAAGTTAGAACTGTGGTTTTGGGGAGTTATTAATAAAATTAATAAAATAAAAGGCTCCACGTTAAATCTGTGAAGCCAATATTGTATCTCGTCGTGGATATTAGGGTTGTTTATTTATTAGCCAATCTATGAATTTCTCTGATCCATAAAGAAGGGCTAAAAAAAGCAATATTATTAGAGTAAATATCCCGACATAGACATAGATAGGTGTCTTATTGCCTTCTTGAAAAACCATCATTGACCCTTTCCGCCCCAATGCACTCCTAATTGAATCTGCCTGGGATTGAGTTAATGCCCCAGATTTCTCAAGAACAATAACGTTTTCAAATTCGCCAGATTCATTAGCAATTTCCATTTTTTCCCATTGTAACGGACGTTCCCGAGCTGTGATGTTTTTTCCAGATAATATAGTAGCCAAAGCTACAATTATCAAGATAACAAAAAGATTTTTCATCTTTCCTCCAATGTATATATTTCTATATTTTTGATTTACCATTTAGATAATAATATTATGATAACATATATATATAAATTTGTCAATACTAGTTCAATTCTCCTTACGGGTATAACAAAAAAACCCAATAAACATGGGCCTTTTTGTCTGATCGCCTTCATTTCATTGCGGCGTATCTTTACCTTTACTAATTTTAAAATGTTTTTTACAGAATAGACTTAAAAATTAAATCACCAAGTCTGACTTGGTGATTTAATTATCTGAATAAGTTGTTTTAATGTTCTTTTTAATGACGCTCTTAATTGATCTCTACCAAAACCACTTTTTAAAAACTTTTCTCTGGATAATGCATCTATTCTATTTATAAAAAATTCATAATGTATAACTATAAGTGGTCTTCTGTGTTTTGTTGATATAACATTACCCCTATTATGTTCTATCATTCTATTCTTTAAATATTGTGAAAAACCTACATAAAATTTTTTATCTTTTAAAGAAAATAAAACATAGACATAATATGATCGCTTTTCATTTTTCATATTATTTATATTTTAAGTTAGAACTTAGAATACGATAATTTGCCAAGTCAAACTTGGCAAACTCGTCAAAGCTCTAACGAGTTTGACTCGTTGGAGCGGGTGAGCGGAATCGAACCGCCCTCTTCAGCTTGGAAGGCTGACATAATAGCCACTATACGACACCCGCATAAACTAACCATATTATTTAATCATATATTATTTTTGTGGTCAAGTTTTCGCTCTTTTTTATTTTAAATTATACATACAGGTAAGTGCCGCAGAAATAGCATCGGCTGTATCATCTTTTTTTGGGGTCTGTTTTAGTTTTAGAATTATTTTTACCATTTCTTTCATTTGATTTTTATCAGCATGTCCATAAGAAGTGATAGCCTGTTTTATTTGAAGTGGAGTGAATTCATAAATAGGTAGTTTATTTTGACACAATGTAAGAATTATTACGCCTCTAGCATGACCAACATCCATTGCGGTTTTTACATTTTTACAAAAATATAACTTTTCTACACCAACAAAATCGGGTTTATATTTTTTTATTAACTGAGTTAGCTCTTTGTGTATTGTATTTAATCTTTCTTTGAAATCTGTTTTTGCAGGTGTTTCAATGCAGCCACAGTTTATTAATTTTGGTTGTTTTTCATGAGTTATAAACCCATAACCAATTGTGGCGAGTCCGGGATCTATGCCCATTATTATTTTTGGTTTTCTATTCTGCATTTGAATAATAATTATTCACATCATCATTTTCTTCAAGCGTTTCAAAAAGTTTTTCTAGAGTTTCAAAATTTTCAACATTTACTTTTGTTTTTGGAATATATTCAAGTTCTGCATTATCCACC
>JAQVMR010000064.1 GCA_028703545.1 Patescibacteria group bacterium | reverse complement strand
AAATAAATCCCCCATAAAGGTTTAATGAGAGAAATTAGGACACAAAAAATTAAAGTAAACCAGGCCATAAAACCTGGAAATATTTCATAAATTCTAAACTGTATATAATCCTGTTTTTCTTCATTTAATTTTAAAAATTTAAGTAGCGCTTTTATCATAAAAATTGTAAAATTAATATATAACTAATATAATTATACTATCTATTTTAAATCAAAAAATCAACCCTTAGATGAAAAAAATACTACCCATAGTTATACTTATACTCCTTCTTATAGTGCTAAGAATTCCTTTTGTAACCCAATATCTTTTTGATTGGGACGCCGTACAATTAGCACTTGGAATGGATGAATTTAATATAGAAAAACATCAACCACATCCACCGGGATATTTTCTTTATATTTATTTTGCAAAATTCATAAATATTTTTCTTGACAATTCTAATTTAGCAATGATAATGGAAAACATTATACTGTCAATTATTGCACTTTTAATTTTTTATCTAATTGCCAAAAAAATATTTAAAAATGAGTTTCTGGGATTTCTCGCATCCTTCATTTTTATTACTAATCCATTTATATGGTTTCATAGTGAATTTGCAAATATTTACATAATAGATCTTTGTTTTTCTTTGATTTATTTTTATACTTCATATCTAATTATAATTCAAAATAAAAATTTATTATGGCTATTCTCCTCTCTTTTTGCACTAGGAATTGGTTTTAGGCAAAGCCTAGTTATATTTTTCTTACCTCTATATATTTATGCTTGTCTTTTTGATTTTAAATTTACCAAAAGCAAAATAAAAAAAATATTGTTAAATGTTCTGATATTTTCAATTGTATTTTTGTGTTGGTTTATACCAAATTCTATAGTTGTAGGTGGATTTATTAAATTATTAGGAATTTCCAAAAATCAATTTTTAGCTTCTTCAAAAACAACATCTATTTTATCAATGGCAAAAATAGAAGCTCTAGGGGGTCAATTTTTTAATACCTTCAAATTATTAATATATTCCTCTAGTCTTCTTTCTTTATTTTCTTTTATTGCAATTTTTTATAAAAAAATTAAAATTTCTAAAAAAAATTCTATTATATTTTTACTAAGTATATTACCGTCATTTCTTTTTTATTCCCTTATACATTTAGGAAAAATTGGATATATAATGACAATAAGTGGAATTTTTATGACGCTTGGACTTTTTACCATAAATAAATTATTTAAAGAAAGTTCTAGAATCATAATAATACTTTTTATAATTATTTTACAGCTTCCTCTTTTTATATATGGTATAGATGGTTTTATTACAAATAAAACCCTCCTTATAAATGTCTCCCCTTATGATGTATCTTATTTAAACTTAAAAAACAGCGACCTAAGAATTAGAAAAACCATATATGAAATTAAAAAATATGACCCAGATGACACAATTTTAATAACCGAAGCAGACAGTCCATATATTATTCCTAAATCAAATTTCATAAAAAATATGAGACTCGGTGGCTATTATTTACCAAAATATCATTTATATAATATTTTCAATGATGGGCAAAATAAAAAATATTATTATATAAATAATAAAAAAACAAATTTAATAAATAGTTCTCGGGTATCAATTCCAACTAACACAAAAAATATATTACTAATTACTGATAATTTTAATTATGATATATATGATTTCAAAAAAAATTCCGGATTTGAAGAAATATTTCATAAAAGAATTGAAAACCAAAATGAATTTGAGTATCTTGGGTATACGTTTATAAAAAATTTATAGAAAATAACTGTTGACAAATTTTTAAAAATTGTCTATACTAAAATTCCAATTTATAAAAAATAATTTTGATTTGGGGTGGTTGCACCCCGCATTCCACTTGGAGCGTTAATTGCTCTTGGACTAACTGAGCTAACAAAATCCAACAAACCTGCAACCAGGTTTTATTCCACACCCTCCCATAATAAATGGGTAAAGCTCGGCCCAAACCTGGTGTGTGGCGCTCGCACACAGGTTTTCTAAAAATAAGGACAAATAAATGTCCAAAAAATAAATTAAAGCTCGGTGTACACAATAGCACTCGAGCTTCTTTTTTGTAGTATAAAAATTAATTTAAATACTTTGCTTTATTTTTTGTGTGCTCTTCAAATGTTTTACTAAATATAGTATTTCCGGTTTTTGGATCAGTAAGAAAGTAATTATATTCTGACATTTCAGGATATATTGCGGACATAATTGAATTTATTCCTGGATTTGAAATTGGCCCAGGTGGAAGCCCCTTATTTATATAAGTATTATAAATAGACTGTATTCTGGTGTCTTCATAAGAATATTGTGATTTATTTTCACCAATTATATATGCCAAAGTTGCACATGATTCAAGTGCCTGGCCATATTTAATTCTATCCCAAAAAATCCCCGCAACTATTTTCATATCATCAACTGATCTAACCTCCTTTTCAACAATTGAAGCCATGCTAATAATTTCATTTATTGATTTGCCTTGATTTTTTATATCATTTCTCATTTGTTGCGTTAACTTATTATCAAAATTGCCTAACAATTTATTTATCACATCATAACAAGTTGCATCTTTGTAAACTCTATATGTGTCTGGAAATAAATAACCCTCTAAATCTGTATTTTTTGGTTTTTGTTTTATAAAATCATAATCATAATCATTTGAATTGCTTAAATTTTTCCACTCATCATTTGTACAAAATCCCCTATCTATTAAATATTTTCCTATTTGCTTCAAATTCCAACCCTCTATTATTTTTATTTGTTGTTCATCAAAACTAACACCACTTCTTTTTTTAATAATTTTGTTAGATATTTCTATTGCATTCATAGAATCAGATAATTCAAATTTTCCTGGCAATATATTTTTATATTTTCCTGACAGTTTCATATATACATCAAAGAAAAAAGCATTTTTTATTAAATGGTTAGATTCTAAATCCTGAGAAATCTCATATGATGATTTCCCGCTCTGTATCTCAAATTCTGTTGTAATTCCATTATTGAGTTTTACAAAAATACTATCAAAAAAAAGATAGCAAAAAATTATTACAATTATAGTTATAGCTAAAAAAATAATTTTCCTCATAGATATTTTTTATATTTACTTTGCTTTTTCAAAATAGATATAATATTTTTTACTTCCTGGGATTTATCCTTGGGACATATAAATAAAGCATCTTTTGTATCAACTATTACTAAATCATTTATTCCAATTAATGAGATAATTTTTGATTTGTCTTTGTTTATAATTAAATTATCTTTGGAATCAATCAAAATTACATTTGCATCTATCAAATTTTCATTACTTTTACCGAAACAATCTTTTACAGCATTCCAGGCACCAATATCTCTCCAATTAACCTTAGATGGCAAAATTATCATATCTTTAACTTTTTCTATAATTCCATAGTCAATAGAAATATTTTCGACTTTTTTAAATTCCTGTTTTATAATTCTTGAACTAAAATTGTGTTCAATGTTTTTAAGTGAACAAAAATGCCCTGGCAAATACTTTTTAAATAGTGAAATCATTGTATCTGCTCTAAAAACAAACCAAGCGGGATTCCATAAAAATTTTCCATTTTTTAAATATCTCTTAGCTGTTTCTAAATCCGGCTTTTCTTTAAATTTTGCTACTTTATAAAATTTCTTAAAATTATAATTTTTAAAAAAATTCCCGACTTGAATATATCCATAAGCAGTTTCTGGATAAGTAGGATTAACACCCATCAAAGAAATAAATCTTGGATTTTTATCTATTGATATTAGGCAGGATTTTATATCGTTTTTATAAATATTAATATCTGAAATATAATGATCTGAATTTATCATTACAATTTTTGCATCTTTATCTTTTTTTAAAATACTTACGCAGGCAAATCCTATTGCCATTGCAGTGCCACGCGCCTCTGGTTCAATTATAAAATTTTCTCTCTTTAATCCCTTAAATTGATTTTTAAAAATTTCATATTGTTTTTCTCCGCAAGATATAAAAATATTATTTTTTGAAAAAATTTGTTTAGTCCTCTCGTATGTAATCTGTAATAATGTTTTATTATTAAAAAAACATTCAGTTTGCTTCGGACTGTTTTTTCTTGAAATTGGCCATAATCTTGTCCCATGACCACCTGCTAATATAACGGCGCAATTCATAGTTAAAAATTAATATTTATATTAAATTTATTATAACATATATTAATATTTTTTATAAAATTAGACAGTTTTCTAAAACTTGACATAAGGTAAAATATATGATATACTTATATTATATAGGGTAAAACCTATACAAAAATAAAAATCAAAATCAAAAAGGATTAGCCTTATAAAAATGTTAGAGCTAAACCAAAATACAAAAATAAAGTTTATTATTATTAGGTACTTTGATTTTGATTAGAGTACTTTTTTATTAGATAGAGGCATGAAAAAATTTATAAAAAAAATTCTTATTAAATTCACTGCTCTACTTGTTATAACAAGTGTGGGTTTTTTATTTATAGATATCAATAGCGTTATAGCTTATGAAAAAGTATCCACAGATAAAATTTTTGAATTAGTAAATAAAGAAAGAATAAAAAACAACACCAGTCCACTTAAAATTAATAGCAATCTTGTAAGGGCTGCAAACAATAAAGCAAAATTTTTAATAGATAATAATACTTTTGAACATAATACTCAAAATAAAAAATTCTCTGACTGGATAAAAGAATCTGGATATAATTATTCTTTTATTGGTGAAAATTTAGCTGAAAATTTTTTTGATTCAAAATCTGCCATAGTGGCTTGGCTTGAATCAGAAAGCCACAAAGAAAACATGTTAAATAAAAACTTTACAGAAACAGGGATCGCCATAATACAAAAAAACAATAGAATAATTATTGTACAAATTTTTGGAAGACCAATATCAAAAGAATTATCTTTGGAAAAAACCATAAAAGAACATATATCTGAAAATATATTAAAATCAAATTCTAAATTTAAAATAAAAATTTTATCAAATTTTTCCTAATTGAATAAGTATAAGAATTACAATAACTAAAAAAATTCTATAATAAGCAAATATAGTTACTCTATATTTCTCTAAAAGCTTCATAAGAATAAAAATAGAACATAAACTCAAAATAAAAGAACAAATTATTCCAAAAACAAATAAATTTATATTAACAATTGATGTCATGTCAATTGTTTCTTTTAT
>JAQVMR010000013.1 GCA_028703545.1 Patescibacteria group bacterium | reverse complement strand
TCAAGTGTTCATTTGCATCTTCAAGTTCCTCGTTTTTATTTTTTAATTCTCCGTATAAATTAATATTTTTTATAACAAGTCCTGTTTGATCGGTTAAAGCTTTCATAACTTCAATATCAACTTTTCTAATTTTTGTAACATCTTTATATAAAAAGAAGTCAATTGAACCAATTATTTTATTTTCAGAATACATTGGAACGGCAACAACTGATTTTATATTCAAATATTTCTGAATTTTATCTGCTTGTTCTGTCGTAATTGCTGGCTTAAAAACATCATAGACACAACTACTTTTTTCTATATTTCCTGAATTCATAGCCTTTATAGCTAAATTATCTTTGTCAGAAAAAGAAACTTTGTATTCTGATGGTTTTTGGGGGAGCAAATCTGTAATTTTTTTAATTTCTTCATCTAGTGTCATCGCTCCTATATATATTGATTTGGATTGTTCATCTATAAAATTTATCACTCCCGCACCAAAATCCATTTCTTTTTTAATACTTGCTGCAATAAATGAAGTCACTTCTTTAAAATCCAAACTTCTGGTAATGACGCCACTAATTTTTTGTAGAGCCGTAAGATATTTATTTCTGGTCTCTAGGTCAATATTTGCTTGTCTTAAATTAAGGGTTGCTTCTTCAACTTTTTCTTGCAAATGTAAATTCAAATCCTGAATTTCATTGTATAGCTTTGATTTTTCAAGTGCTGTGGCAACTTGCGGAGTTAAAACAGATATTAAATCAATGTCATCACTAGAAAAAATATCCCCTGATAACTTCTTTTCTATAGAAAGAATAGCTGTAATCTGATTTTCAGAAATAATTGGCGCAATGAGACCAATTTTCATTTTATCTAATCTGTCAACAATTGATAATAATGTTTGTTTTTCTGTTTCTTTATTATTTTCTTTTGCAACTCTATCTAGTTCCTCTACGACTATAATTTGTTTACGATTTTTTAAATATTCTATTATCTCATCATTTTTTGTAAAAAATATATTTCCAAGCTCAAAACCTTTATACATTCCAGTTACAGAATTCTGATACAAAAAATTAACATTTTTGCATTTTAAAAATTTCCCTATTCCATCTGATAAATCAATAAACAATTTTTTAAGCTCAATTTCTTTTGCAATAATAAATCCAAGATTTTTAAGTACATCTTGATAGTCAATTTTATCTTTATAAAATACTTTGTCTGTAATTCTTGCTAAAAAATGTTTAAGTGGATCTAATCCCAAAACTATAATAAGAGAAATGAATATTGAAACAAATGTTTTTGAAAATCCCTCTGTTGTAAAAACCTGTCCGGTAATAAATGTTATGGAAGTAAAAGCTAATGTTACGGTTCCAACAAGAATAAAATATAAGATACTCTTTGAAATAATTAATCTTATATCCATTAGACGATATTTTAATATTGCATAAGTAATCATTACTACATAAAATGAAACAAAAAAATTACCAACAGGATAAGTATTTATAAGTTGTGGAAAAAAATTTGTAACTCCACCACTAAATCCAATTGTTACGCCTATTAAAACATATTTTATTTGTTGCTTCTTTGACCCTTTTTGATTTTTATAATTGCTAATTAATAAGTAAATCCCAAATATTAAATAAAAAATAAACATTAAAAAATATGGATAATAAAATGGGCCTGGCTTAACCCAATATTTAAAACCAAAGCTTGATGGAACGCCACTAACAAATAATTTGGTAAAATTTAAAATAAAAAACACAAAAGAAGCAATATATCCTACAAATAAAAGCCATATTCTTTTATTTTCAATTTCCAATAAATTAATTATAAAATGATACAAAAAAATTGGAATAAAAATAGCTCCGACATATAAAATTCTATTCCAAAACAAAGCCTCGTTTTCACTACTTGACAATACTTCTCTATATAAACCAAAACTCCAAATACCAACACTAAAACTGGTAGCAAACCACAAAATGTTTAATTTAGATTTACTATTTTTTATAATAACAAATACCCCAATACAAAAAGATGCTATTGCTGTAATAAGAGAAGAATATGCAAAAAATTGTATCATTTTTATACCTTTAATTCTTTAAATATAAAATTAATTACGTTTTCAATTTGTGGTGGACAACCAATAAGACAGTTTAAATTATTTTTTTCAGCATAATTCCTTGTACAAATACCTATGCAAATATTTTTATCATTTACAAAATATTCCATAAATTCACATCTTCCTAAAATTATATTAATTCTTTTCTTTGAAAAATAAGCGTAATAATAAAATTTTAAACCCAATAATAAATTAGATTTTAATTTTTTTTTCAATAACCTCATAACTTCGTGACACAATGAACAACTTGTAGTTGGCCAAAAAAATATTTTTTTACCAAATCTCATAAATAAATCTGGTTTTTTATAATCACTCCAAATTTTATCTTTATATTGGGATAAAATTTCATTGGACGCATAATTACCAACGCCTAACTCCATTGCCTTTTTTATATGAAGAACATTAGTAAAATTTATTCCCATAAGACTAGATATAAAAGAATCCAATTCAACCATATCTATACCAGAAATTATAGAATTAATTATTTTATTTTCTCCTTCATGTGGCCCATTTCCCTCCATTGCTATAAGTCCATCCATTATATTTATATTTGGTTTAAAGTATATACCCAGATAACCAAGCATTTCATTGAGATTCGTTTTATGAAATAGTTTTCTACTTCTATCATCAACTAATCCCATTAAATTTTTTATTGATAAACTAACTCCAGTTTCCATATGGGTTTTTATCTTAGGCATATTTATAAAAAAATCAACATTATCTAAAATTTTTGGATAATAACATTTAAACCCCATTATATCAATTTCAATACCAGCTTCTAAATCTAAATTGGCAAAGGAAACCTTACTATATTTTAAAAGATCTTTATATCCGCCAAGATTTATCATTGTATCAAAATCAAAACTACTTTTATCTACTGACAACAAAGAATAATGACCTATTAATACTCTTTTAACACCCTGAATAGATTCTAATTTTTTTACAACTGCATCTAAAATTTCTATCGATGTATTCTCGCTTTTTATTATTGGAAACCTACCAGAAAAATTAGGTTTTATAAAAACATCTCCAAGTGGTTGCAAATTAAAATTATTAAAAATTTCATCAATACTTTTTTCTACATCTAATTGTGTTATAATACTATCCTTGAAATATATTTTCATACTAATTTAATAAAAAATTAATTTTATTTCTTATTAACTCTGTTAATTGCTCTTCATTATTTTCATCATTATTTAATGAAATATTCTCTCCTATTTTAATATTACACTTCTTTAACTTTGGATATTTATCAAATCTTGACATTATTTCAAATGCTCCACTTATTCCAACTGGTATTATTGGTGCTTTTGTTTGAATAGCAATTCTCGCAGCACCATTATAAAATTTTTGTAATGTTCCATCATGAGACCTAGTACCCTCTGGAAATATTCCTATTACCCTATTTTCTTTTAAATATTCTATTGCCTTATTTATTGATTCTGATTTGTCTTTAGAATCTCTGTCAACTCTTATTTGTTTAGTAGATTTTACAAGCCAACTCCATTGCCATTTTTTAAAAAATACTTCTCCTGCTAAAAAATATATTCTTCTTGGACAAACCGCTATAAGCGTAAAAAAATCAAAGTAGCTTGAATGATTAGCACAAATTACAAAAGAGCCTTTTTTAGGAATATTTTCAATTCCATTAACTTTTCTTACCCAAATTAATCTAATTAATGTCCCAATTGTATATTTTAAAATCCAATAAATCATTTATTATAAAATCTCCTTATTATATTATTAAAATGTTCTATTATAATTTCTCTTTTTAATTTAAGTGTTGGCGTTAGTTCATCGTGCTCCTCGTCAAACTGTCTTGGTAAAAGATAAAAATGAACAATTTGTTCATACTCAGAAAAATCTTTAAGCACGCTATTAATTCTTGCTCTATAAAAATTTCCGATTTTGTCTAAATTTAAGTATGATTTTTTATCATCAATATTTATATTATTTTCCTTGCAATATTTTTCCAGTTCATCAAAATCTGGAACGATTAGGGCTGTTAAATATTTTTCATTGTGTCCTATAACTATTGATTGATTTATATATTTATCAAAATTTAGAGCAAGTTCAATATTTATTGGAACTATATTTTTCCCGGTAGATAGTAATATTATTTCTTTTTTCCTACCAATTATATTTAAAAATCCGTCTTTGTCTAGAAAGCCCAGGTCCCCTGTATGAAAAAAATTATCCCTGTCTATTGATTGTTTTGTTGCATTTTTGTCATTATAATATCCACTCATTACTGATTCTCCTCTCACTAAAATTTCTTTATCATCAGCAATTTTTACTTCTAGATTTTCTAAAACAAATCCGACTGTTCCAAATTTATACTTACTTTCTTTATTTACAGAAACAATTGGCGAGGTTTCTGTGAGCCCATAACCCTCTATCACTTTCACACCAACATCTTCAAAAAATCTTGCAATTCTTTTATCTAAACTTGACCCACCAGAAATTGCAAGACGCAAATTTCCACCAAATATATTTCTTATTTTTTTAAAAACAATTTTATCTAAAATATTACATAAAATTGGCAAGAAAAAATTTATTTTTTTATTGTGTCTTTTGAATGAATTTAATTTACTTTTATTTTTTATTGCAAAATAAAACAAATTATTTTTTATTTTTGAACCCTTTCTCAAATTATCCTGAATTTTATCAAAAATACGCTCAAAAATTCTTGGCACACAAATTAAAATAGTGGGGTGTGCTAATTTTATATCATCAATTAGTGTTTTAGGATTTCTACTATAGTATATTGATGATCCAAGTGTAAGTGACACTAAATGACCAGCAACTCTTTCTAATACATGTGATAATGGTAAAAATGAAAAAAACCTGTCATTACTATAAATAGGAACATATTTTAAAACATTTTCTATGTTAGTTAATATATTTTTATTACTTAGCATTGCGCCCTTTGGCATGCCAGTTGTGCCAGATGTGTATATTATTGTTGTAGTGATATTTTCATCATTAACTGGCTCTATCTTTTTAGTATTTTCAACTTTTAAAGTGTCCTGAAAATGTTTTATGTTCTCTTTTTCAATTTTATCAAAACTTATTATTTGCAAATCATCACTTAAATTTTTATCAATTTCATAAAAAGTATTCAACAATTTATCGTTTGCTATAAAAATTACCCTAGGTTTTGTCTCAGAAATAATATATTCAATATATTTATTTCCATAAGTTATATGAATTGGAACTAGTATTAATCCTAGATAATTACAAGCCAAATCAACCACTGGCCACTCCCACCTGTTTTCAGAAAAAATTGCAATTCTATCACCAGAAACAAATCCGGATTCATTAAAATAAGAAACTAATTCTAAAATTAGATTATTTAGTTCTCTATAATTAATTTTTTTATAATTTCCATTTTCTATGTGCGCGAGACACGTATTGTTTGGAAATTTTCCCACAACTTCGGAAAAATTTAAATATATGGTTTTTTTATCCATTTATTAATTAATTTAAGCTTCTTATAATGATATTTTATCATATTTATGGCAAAATAAAAAGTAAAAAACAGAGTAATTTTTACTCCGTTTTTATATATAATATATGAAATTTATTCAAACCACTGAATCGTAAATCCATTTGGCGCCTCTTTTGTAAAATCTCTATGCGGACAAGAGCCCGAACCTATATTTTTAATTTCGTTCTCGAAAGAAGTTACTTGAAAAATAGCAAAAGTTTTATCACATCCATACTCACCTTTTTGAAATTTATGATATCTATAATGAAAATTATTATCATTAGCTGGATCTGCTATATTTGATTCAAAAAATATTTGTTTTAAGTTTTGAAAAAGTGTATTACTCTGATCAATTAAATTAAAACTTCTATCCCATTCATCTTTTGTTTGATTCTCTGGCAATCCATCGAATTCCAATCTATACAATTCAATTAACATTTTAATTTGTTTTAAAGATTCTAACCTTACCGCGTCTCTAATTTTTTTATGCTGGCTATTTATATACAATCCCGCAATAATTGTTAAACAAAGGATAATTAAAACCAAATAAAGAATATTCAAAATGGATTTTGCACTCTTTTGTTCTTGCATAATATCAAATAAATATTTTATTTAATAATTATATAATTTTTTAAATAAAAAAACCATACTTCAACAAATGTGGTATAGTTTTTTTAGAATATAAAATTTTATTCTTGCTTTGCTTCTTCTGAGTTTTGAGTTGTTGTCTTTTGATCTGTAGATTCAGGTTCTGCTAATTTTTCATCTTCTACGGCTTCTACTTTGGCTGGTTTTGCTATAACAATTGGTTGATCTATTTCTGTTAATACATCAACTCCATCAGGCAACTTTATATCAGAAACTAAAATCATGTCATTGTAATTTTCAAGTTTTGAAATATCAACTTCAATAGATGAAATAGTCTTACTGGCAAGACATTCTATTTTAATATGGTCCAAGACTCTAACAAGTATTGCTCCCATTTCTTTGACAGCTTTAGATTCACCAATAAAATGAATTGGGACTTCTACTATTAATTTATGTTTGACATTAAATTGATACATATCTGCGTGAATTATAGATCCAGTTAAATAATCCTTTGAAATATCATGAATAATTACTGGAATTTTTTCTCCCTCAAAATCTAAATTTAAAACCTGCGATTCACCAGTTTCATTAAAAATCCTCATAAAATCACCATAAACAACTTTCAAATCTAAATTTTTTTTATTTGGACCATAAACAACAACTGGCAAATATCCAGATTTTAGAATGTCTTTTGCGCTTGATCCACCAAAATTTTCCCTTTTTTCTGCTTTTAAAATTAATTCTGTCATTGTATTAGCTTTTAGCCTTTAACTTTTAGCCTTTATTAAACTAAAAGAAAAAGCTTTGTTAATCATTAAAGTTATTCCATTATAAAACAAGACTAGTTTTATGTCAAGAACATTTTAAAAAACTATATAAGTCCTTTTTCTATATTTTTCCTAATAATTTTCATAAAATCTAAATAAAATTCTATATTGTTAAGTGTTGCAAGTCTCATTGCTAAAATATCTCCAACTTTAAATAGATGATTTAGATATGCCTTTGAATAAATTTTTAATTCCTCGATTTTAGAATCTTTATTAATTGCTGATTTATCATTTACAAATTTAGAATTTGTGATATTTATTGTTTTATAAAAATTTCCTTTTAAATTTTGATTTTTAAAAAAATATAATCTTCCATGTCTTGCTTCTCTTGTTGGAATAACACAATCAAACATATCTATTCCATTTTTTATAGCAGTCAAAATATTTTCTGGATATCCTACTCCCATAAGATATCTTGGATTGTTTTCTGGTAATTTATCGCTCAAAAATTCTAAAATTTTATACATTTCTTGATTTGTTTCTCCGACTGCTAGTCCTCCAATTGCATATCCATCAAAACCGATTTTCACTAAATTATTTAAACTTTCCTGTCTCAATTCTTTATCAAGTGCACCCTGAATTATTCCAAATAATAAATTTTTGTGCTTCGGGTCAAATTTTTTTTTCATGTCTTTACATTTTTTTGCCCACAAAGTTGTTATATCGAGAGATTCTTTTACTTTTTTATAGTTCGATTTTGAATCAAGACAAATATCTAAAACCATCTGAATGTCAGAATCTAATACGCTCTGAATCTTCATAACTTTCTCCGGGGTAAAAAAATGTCGAGATCCATCATAGGTTGATTGAAATTCAACCCCAGCTCTACTAATTTTTCTAATTTTAGAAAGTGAAAAAATTTGAAAACCCCCAGAGTCAGTTAATATTGGATATCTACAATTCATAAAAGTGCCCAGAGACTTAAATTTTTTTATAACATCTAATCCTGGTCTAAGATATAGATGATATGTGTTTGCTAAAATTATTTCTGGCTTTAATTTTTCTACATCAGAAAAACTTAGAGATTTGATAACACCACGAGTTGCAATTGGCATAAAAAATGGAGTCTGTATTTCACCTGATTTGGTTTTTAAAACTCCACGTCTTGCACACGATTTTTTTGATTTTTTTAAAATTTTTAACATAAAACTTAATATTTCTAAATTCCCAAACCCACAACCCCAAGTTTCAATTATAAATCAATTACCTTTCCCTTTCCACTAGCTTTTTTGTCACCCAATAATTCTGATGTCAAATATGGAATATCTTTATTTATTTTAGAATCAGAAGAAGAATCAATACCAGACAAATTTGTTTGATTTATCAAGGTTACTATTTTATCCTTTTGGCTTTTATCTGGAGTCAATAAGACATTAAATTGTACTATGTAATCATTACCTTTGTATAGTTTATCGATCTGCCATACAATTTCTCTTGTTTGTGAATTATAAACAATATTACCAGATCCATTTGTATTGCCTTCTCCCCAGTCAACATTTGGGGGCAAAATCGTTTTTATTGTAATATCATTTAAATCGCTTATTAAAGATTTTAGTTGCCATACAATTTCATAGGTAGTTGTTTCTCCTACTACTGGTGGCAATGGCCCCGACCCAACAGCATTAGAATTATCATAATATCTTGCTTTTGCAGAAATCTCAATAGGGGAATTTATTTTATTTATTATAAAATTAGAAGTTGATTCTTTATCTTTTGACAAAGAATCTTCATATGTTAATTTTGCCTCTGATTTTACCAAATAATCATCGCTTCCAATATATTTATTATCAAATTTGTTTAATTTAATAGAAAAATTAAATTTCCCTTCCTGACCTTTTTCTAATTTCGCTAAAGACGGAACAGAATTCTTGTCCCAGGTTAAAACTAAATTATCCTCATCAAAATCACCACCAAAAACATCATTTAGAGTATTTATATCTAAATATTTTGAATCTAATTTTACTGAAATTGCAACATTTGTAATAGGATTCTCTGAATTATTTTTGTAAGATATTTCGTATTTTAATTCATCCCCCCAGCTCAAGGCAGAATCAATAGGGTTATTATTAATAATTATTTTTAATGGCACATCTGATGGAATGATTGTTGTATCTTTTGAAATCTTAACATATGGTATCCACTCGGAAACAGCATTTTGTCCAGATATATTTTCTAAACCATATAAAGATTTTATTTCTATTACTGCATTAAATGTTGAGCTTGTATTACTTGTTGTATCCAAAAATCCCATGACACTAATTTCTCCAGATGCATCTTTTTCTAATTGCCCTAGATTCCAAATATTTTCTGCGCTCTGTTCCAAGGAAGCCGCATTTATTTCTGATAATACAAAAGCAATGGGATATTCAAATCGAATTCTTGCATCTGATAATTTATCATTGGATATATTTTTATAAATAATCTTATATTCAATTCTATTATTATTTCCTAATTCAGATGGGGATTCAATGTTCAATTCAAAATTTATTTTTTCTATTTCTATATTATAATCTAATTTGCTTTCAAAAATTGAACTAAAATTTACAGGTTCGTATGCAATTGTAGCTCCTAAATTTAAATTATCATTTAAATTACCTATTACTTGAATCTCTAAATTAATTTTTCCATCTTCATTCGGGTCTAAATCTCCTAATTTCCATAAATTTACTCCTAAATTATCTGGGTCTTTGCTTGAGGAAATATAATACATTCCTTCTGGATAATTTAAACGAAGTTCAACATTTTTCACTTTTACTTGTTCTTTGTTTTGATATTTGATTGTAAGTCTTAGCCTATCTCCTGATATAACAGAATTGTCTCCAAAAATTTCCACAGCAACTCCTGTTCCTGAAAGTGGTTTAAAATTATTAAAAAAATTCCAACCCAAATAACTTACCACGAGCACACAAATAAGAATAAATATAAAAAGCCATAATGATTTCATACTTTTGTTATTATTTTTTTCAAATGTAGAAATATTTTTTCTTGCCCCCCAAATATTATAAATATCATCAGTAAAACCAGCTCTATTGGAATTTGGATCTTTTACACTTTTGAGCTGAGTTTTTATAGGCATTCTCGGTTTTATCCCATTAGTAAATCTCTTCGCTTCATTTGAAACTTTTTTTATACTCACCCCGTTACTTAAATTTGGTTTTTGTTTTAAATTTAATACCGACATTTAATTAAAAAGAGTTTAATTTTTTCTCTAATACTTTTTCAAAATAATTTTTAATATAATCTGAAATTAAAAACTTATCATAATTTAATTTTAACACTAATTCCTTGTTTTTTAAATATGTATTTTTTGTAAAATTATCAATAATTTGTCTTTCTGTGCTTGGCAATTGAACTTTATCATTTAAACAAAATCCAAAATACCTCATAATACATAAAAAATAACAATTTTCTAAATCAGATAGATCATATAAATCCTCATTCATGTCTTTTAAAAATTCTAAGGTGTTTTCATAAATATATTTCTCTTCAATATGCTCTGGTAGAAAATTAAGTAAAATTTCTGAAATTTTATTGAAGCTTAAAAATGCCTTATAATTTTTACTCATATCAAAAGAATTTATAACACTAATTTGTGCAATTCTATGAATTGCCCTACCCTGAGCTAACATAAAAATACATACATTAGCTGGCATCAAAAATCCAGACAATTTACTTTTTGTACTTGCCACTGATTTAGCTACTGCGCTTACAAGACCACGCTCAAAAGTAAAAATACGATAAAATTTGTCTTCGTCTTTAAAATTTTTTGTCTGTAAAATTATGCCCTGAGTTATATATTCACTATTCATTTATCTTTATTTTAGGCTTATTTCAACATCAATTTCATTAACTTTTACAATTTTAGAAATTATTGGATTTTCAATTGAATCAAAAATAATAGTATTAGCTAAAACATCTCTTTTAAGATTCTCTGAATTTTCTTTTATAAGTTGAACAAATTTTGTGTTCAATGTTTTTATTGAAACAATAATAAAATCCTTAATTGTTAAATTCGCCTGTTTTCTCAAAGAGTTGATATTTCTGACCAATTCTCTCAAATCTCCTTCATCTTTTAATTCTTTTGTAATTTCAATGTTTAAATAAACCCCAGCATCTTTTAAATTTTTATCAAATTTAACTATTTTTACATTGACTTCTTCTGATATTATTTGTAAAAATTTATCGTCTAATTCTTTTCCTGATATATTATAGGACGCAAATGATAGGGCTTGTCTTACTTTTATTTGATTTTGATCTCTTAAATTGTGTAACTTCTCAACAATTTTTCTAGATAAATCCATTTCTTCTAAAATTTTATTATCTTCTTTGTTAAATTTATGTTTTTCTGGCCAATTTAATAAGTGCACTGATTCCGATTCTCCATAAACTTCTTTATAAATATATTCTGCAGAAAATGGTATAAATGGAGCAAGGGAAATTGCAAATTCTTTTAATACATAATTTAAGGTTTTTGATGCTAAAACATCCCCTTCTTTAAATCTGTCGCGAGATCTTCTTAAATACCAAGTTGATAATTCTAAAATAAATTCTGAAATCAAATCAATACATTTTTTAATCTCATATTTTTCTAAATTTTCTGTAATTTGATTTTGTAATTGATAGAGCTCTAAAATTATCCACTTATCTAATAAATTATCACTTTCTTGAAAATCAACATCGGGTTCTTTTTTGTACATATTATAAAAAGATACTACATTTGTAAGTGTTATAAAGTATCTAGCATAAACACTGGCTAAATCTTTCTCACAAAAACACAAATCACCAGATTTTACAGCTTGTGAACCAAGCAAATAAAAACGCAAAACATCTGCACTATACTTTTTTATTAAATCAACTGGTTCTGGATAATTCTTTAACCTTTTAGACATTTTCTTCCCGTCCTCTGCTAAAACCATTCCATTTACAACAACATTTTTAAATGCTGGCTTTTTATATAAGGCAGTAGATAAAACCATAAGAGTATAAAACCATCCTCTTGTTTGATCTTGTCCTTCTGCTATGAAATCTGCGGGAAAGTTATTTTTAAAATAATTTTCATTCTCAAATGGATAATGTATGGAAGCATAAGGCATAGAACCTGATTCAAACCAACAGTCTAAAACATCTGCGACTCTTCTCATTTTTTTGTTACATTTTTTACAATCAAGTTCGATATCATCAATAAAATGTTTATGTAAATCATTTACCTCGCGTGCACTTGCATTTTCTAATTCTTTTTTAGAACCGCACACAAATGTTTCTCCGCATTCACATTTCCAAACAGGAATTGGAGCACCCCAATAACGTTGACGAGATATTGACCAATCTCTTGCGCCTTCTAACCATTTTCCAAATCTTCCTTCTTTAAATGAATCGGGAATCCAGTTAGTGTGCTTATTGGCATTAATTAAATCTTTTTTAAATTTAGTAACTTCAACAAACCAAGATTTTGTAGCATAGTTTAGAAGCGGTGTATCACATCTCCAACAATGAGGATATGAATGCTCATACGCTTCTTTACTAAAAATCAAATTTTTAGTAGCTAAATATTTTAAAATATCTACATCTGCTTTTTGATGATCTTCTTTTGATTTTACATATTGTCCTGAGAAATCAATTACATCAGGGGTAAATTTTCCTTGTACATCAACGTGCTGAATAAATGGAAGCTTTTTCTCTCTTCCTAAATTCATATCATCTTCACCAAATGCAGGTGCAATATGAACAATTCCTGTTCCATCTTCTATTGTTACAAAATCTGCATTATAAATTTTATAAATATTTTCATAATTTTCTAAATTTTTATCTACAAAATAATCAAATAAAGTTTTATATGATTTACCAATTAATTCTTTTCCTTTAAATTCTTCTATAATAGAAGGATTATTAAATTGATCTTTATAAATCTCAAATCTGTCTTTTGCTAATATGTAATTTTCATTTCCTGATTTAACTTTTATATAATGGATATTGTCTCCAACAGCAAGTGCAACATTTCCAGGAAGTGTCCATGGAGTTGTTGTCCATGCCAAAACAAAAGTTCCAGGTTCATCAATAAGTTCAAATTTTGCTGTCACAGAAATATCTTTTATATCTTTATATCCCTGAGCTACCTCAAAATTAGAAAGTGTTGTTCCACAATGAGGACAAATATGCATTGATTTATATCCTTCATATATAAATCCCTTTTTCCATAATTCTTTAAAAACCCACCAAACAGACTCCATGTAATTTATATCCATTGTTTTATAATCATCTTGCATATCTACCCAGCGACCTATCATTGGAATAAATTTTCTCCACTGATCAGCATATTTCATTACACTCCCTCTACAATACTCATTAAATTCATAGACAGAATATTTTTCTTCTATTTCTTTTTTACCATTTAGTCCTAATTCTTGTTCAACTTCATTCTCAACTGGCAATCCATGACAATCCCAACCCCATTTTCTTCTTACATTATATCCTTGCATGGTTTTAAATCTAGGAATTACATCTTTTATAACTGATGCAACAATATGTCCATAATGAGGAAGTCCGTTTGCAAATGGTGGCCCATCATAAAATGAAAAATCTCCTTTTTTACCTTTTTCAAGGGATTTTTCAAAAATTTTATTTTCTTGCCAAAAATTTAAAATCTCTTGTTCTTTTTCATAAAAAGTAGATTTTTTCTGTCTGCTATCTGTTTTTTCCATAAAAATTAAATTTAAAAATTATACTTGTATAATTTAACAACAAAATTGTCTATAAATCAAGATTAGAAAAATAACATTTTTAAATATTTAACTAATATATTTTTCTTATCATGACTGTTCTTTCTTATAATTCTTGAACGATTTTTCTTCTCAAAGGCGAAACTTGATGAAATAATTTTTTTGTTTTTTTTATGTGTCATAATATTTTATTTGTTTTTAAAATATGATTTTATTTCAGAAATTGTAAAACGTTTATTTGTCTGTAATCTTTCTATTTCTTTTATCCTCTTTAGTGCTTTACTTTTTTCATATAAACGATATCCGCCTCTTGTAAAAGAATCGGGTTTTAATAAACCTTCTTGAGTATAAAAATGTATAGCAGAAGGAAGTCTATTAATTTCAATTGCAAGTTCGCCAATTTTTAACAGCATTTTTATTATTTAAAATCGACTAATAATTATCCACACCCTCCTCTTTTGATTATATATCATAAAAATATAAGTGTAAAGTATAATGTATCACTTCATACTTTATGGTTATATAAAAAATAAAATCCCCACACTAATGTGGGGATTTTATGGAAAAAATTTTATTCCTGCTGGTCTGCTATATACTGATTAATTGCTGTTACTACTTTTCCGTCTGTTTTTAACTCTTCTGTAAACACAACCTGATTTTTGTTAATTATCATTTCATCTTTTGGTCCATGAAGCTCATTTCCCAATTTGACTAAAGATAAACCTTGCTGTTGCTGTGTTGAATCAGATGGTTGAAGTGCTGTTGTAACTTGCAAATAGTAAATATTTTTTAGAACCAATTCTTTGTCAGTGTTTTTTGTTATATTACCAAAATAGACCTGACCATTTGATAAAAATACTGCCTGCCATTTACCACCTAAACCTACTTTGTCTATGCCCAGAATATTAAACTTTGTAAACTTAGATACGCCATAAAGACATACTAGTATAACAGCAATAACTATCACTACTGTTATTATCCATCTAAAAATGGATTTCTTCCCTTGTTTTTCTGATGTTACTTCTGGGGTAACATCTAATGGTTGTTTGTCCATATTTTTTACCTTTCTTTATCCTTATATTTAATTTATTTTATAAGGATATTATAGCATTTTTAAATAATTTTTTAAAGTCTTTTATCCACATTATTATTAGCTTATTTAAGCCATTTTTGGATATAGGCTTTTATATATAAATTTGATTTATTTATATTTTCTGTTAATAATTTAATAAAAATTATTATTTAAACCTAGATACTCCCCCATTGTATAATTCTTTAACCTGAGTTGGAGTTAAGGCGTAATTATACATTTTTAAATCATCAATTTTACCATGAAATGGTAGACCTGGGGTAGCTCTAAAATCACCACCAATTCTCAAAGGAAATTTTATATCTAAGTTTGTTCCGGCAGTAGTCTGTGCTTCTAAAATACCATCTATATAAATTATAACTTTGTTTGATATTTTATCTCTACTAACAACTACATGGTGCCAAGTGCCTCTTAAATCTTTTGTCCCAAACAAACTTATCTCTCCATTCCAATAAAATCTAATTCTTCCCGAGGTGTGTCCTTCTAAATTAAAATTAGGAGAATAATTATAATTACCGATAATATTACCAACTCTTGTAACATCTGTTACGTTATCAAATTTTGTCCAAACTGAAATAGAAAATTGATCCGATAATCCTAAACTATTCGTCCCCCCAACATCAATATAATCATTTGTTCCGTCAAAATTCATTGCTGATTTGTATCTTCCGATTCGTCCATTATACCAAGCATGAGTTGTATCACCATCTATACAAGTTCCAACAGCAGATTGAGTTCCATCTGCACCGATTGAAATTGTTCCATTATTTCCATTTCCTGATTCATCATGAATAGTTGTGCCACTACATTCATCAAATTTATAATGAGCAATTGGTGCGCCTTTATTATAATCCCATGCAATCTGTGCTGGAGTGCGAGCGTAATTGTAAATACGAACTTCGTCAATTAAACCATTAAAGTAATACCATGCATGACCCAATCTTAAATGAATTGGATCTATTAAATGGCTTGTCCACCAAGAACCAGAATTGGTGCCTGAAAGTGTTTTTATTTGTCCGTTTATATAAAGCTTTACAGAATTACCATCTTGAACCCATGAAAAATGTAACCACTTATTTGTAAAATCTCCTAGATCATCTAAATCATAATTAACACTGACTTTTGAGGTGTCGTCATCTTCTATAACAAAATCCATTATATTATTTGATCCAATATAGCTTCTTGCATAATCTGAAATACTAGCATTATCTTGATAAATATGAATTGGTCCCTGTGATATATCCTTATTTCTTATATACAACCAATATGAAATTGTACCATTTGAAGATTTTAAATTTGAAGTAGATGTTTTTGAAAGAGAATCATTCACTCCATCAAAACTCATTGCATTACCATTTTTTCCCCTTACAGAAGTTGCTCCATTAATTGTTCCATCATTTCCATTTCCACTTGTATCATAGGCAATTCCTCCACTCTTTTTATCAAATTTATATTCTGCAACTGGTGAAGCACAATAAGAAGTGTCGCCAGGCACACAATAAGCTGAACCTGCGCTTGTGCTAGTTCCACTTCCTCCTAGTATCATAGCCATACCATTGTTATAATCAAGTTTCACTTGATCTGGACTAAGCGCATATTCATAAATTTTAAATTCATCAATTAATCCAGAATATACCCCATCATAAATATCATGATATACACCATTTGCGCCAAGACCTAATGTTGCACGTCCAGAATTGGAATTAATGTCTTTAGCTCCTGTTATAGCAGATTCTCTTTTCCCATCAATATAAATGTAAACATTATCATCATCTTTTACGGAAACAATATGGTGCCAATTATTGTCCTTAATGCTCGATAAGGATGTAACATGTAAATTTGGGGTAGTGGAACCGTTTGATCCTCTTATATTGTATTTTATTGTTCCATTTGAATTTATATAAAAAGCATTACGCGGTGTACTTGAATATGTATTAAAAATAGTCTGATCCCCAGTAGATGTTTTTATCCAAAATGAAAATGTAAATCCTGGTCTATTAAAATTATAATAAGGTATATCAACATAATCATCATTTCCATCAAAACTAAGTGCCCTCCCAAACTTCCCGTCATTTATCCAAGCTGTTCCACTTACAAGTGTTCCTATAGATGTGATTGTTTTATAATCATAAACAGTTGTGCCATGTCCTTCATCAAAATTATAATAAAGAATTGGTGGAGTAAGTTTTTTACTAATATCAGTTCCACCCATAAAAAAAGTTGTTGAAGCTTCCACAAAATTGTTTACTCTAAATAAATAGAAAGTTCCAAGAATAAGCAATATTCCAAAAACTACTGTTATTAGGTGTTTCTTAAATTGCGGTTGTAATAATTTCATAATTTTATTTACCTTTCTCCCTTGTGGGAATTATTTTATTATTTTTATTTTTTAACATATAAAGGAGCTACTCCTATTATCTTATCCGTGCTTGGTCTATATAAAATGACCTTCTTAGATTTTGCATATATTAGTAAATTATCGCCATTTTCTGCGCTTTCAAAAAACGGATAATTTTTCAATTTTTCTTTATCTAAAACATTTGCGACTTGTGGAATTTCATCTTCTGGTAATTCCATTAATCTTGAAGTTTTTTGTATTATTTGATCTGCAGATCCCTTATCTCTCAGATTTAATTCATAAGAATTAGATTTAATTTTTTTATACAAAATTATTCCAATAAAACATAATCCTATAATTAAAATAATTATAAATATAATCTTAATTATTTTTTTAAAATTTATTTTTTTATTTTTCTTTTTATTAATATTTTTTAGATCCAAAATATTTCTTTGCATATAGTTTTTATTTGTCTTATTTTTATATTAATTATAAATTATTTTATTTAATTATTCTGTAGGGTTTTCTGAACTAGGGTTTTCTGTTGTCTCTACCTCCAATGAATCAAATAAATTTCCTAAATCTTCTATAACCTCATTATCAATTGTTTGTGGGTTTTCTGTTGTACCATCATCTGTGCTTGTTCCTTCTGTACTTTCTGTTGTGCCATCATCTGTGGTTGTTCCTTCTATGCTTTCTGTTGTTGTGGTTGTTTCCTCTGTGCTTTCTGTTGTGCTTGTTCCTTCTATACTTTCTGTTGTAGTTGTTCCTTCTATACTTTCTGTTGTAGTTGTTCCTTCTTCTATCATTTGCTCTGTTGAAGATGCGATAAGTTGTAATGTTCCATCACTACTAAATATCATACCTTTGTATGCTCCAAATGAATGCCAATCAAATATTACATCATCTTCTTGAGGATTTTCTATTTTTATTATAAATCCTGTCTTTGTAACTTCATCTATATAATATCCGCCATTTATAAGTGCACGTGGAGTTATTGTTATAATTGGATCATTTATGTATTCATTTTCAAACATAATTGCTGTTGAGGTTGCACCAGTTAAAATTTTTGCCTGACCAACTGTATCACGACCGAAATCAACAATTCCTTCAACTTGTAATGCACCTGACAATACTAAATCTTCTAATTCATCTAGGGATAATCCAAACTGTGTTCTAATTTCATTAATTTGTTGTTGTTGTTCTTGGATTGCTGAAATCATAACTGGAGTAAATGAATCATAATCAATTGCTTTATTTCCATTTTCATCGGTATTTACAAGTTCTGGTGCGATCTCCTCTACTTGTGTTGTTATAAATCCTAATTTATTAATTTCTGTTTCATTTTCCATCCATACGAAATTTACTGCTTCAAGATCTGTTAATTTATTAAGTGAAATTACTCCATCTAGCTCATCAATTGTTGCATCTTCTGGAATATTATCGACTGAAGATGACGTGGAATTATTTAATAAATTTCTTAAATCAGTAATTTCATTATTTAATAAATCAAATTTTTGTATTATATTATATGAATCTATTATACTTTGCATTTCTGTCATGTTTTCATCTTTTGCTTCTAAAACTTTGGCTGTTAACTCTCTTTCAATTTCATCCACTGTTATGCTCTTATTATTTCTTGAAATTAATACCTTTATTGTGCCATATGTTTCACTAAAAGATTCAAGTGCAATACCTACTGTTGAATCTCCTTCATTTGCTTTCATTAAATATCCCTGTCTTCCCGCACTTGTAAGTGAATCACCTGGATTTATATTTCCATTTTCATTTGAAACAAATGCTGGGGTCTGACCTAATAATGCAATCATCTTATAGTTTGGATTATCTTTGTAACCATCTTGTGCATTTCCTACAAGTAATGGCTTGGTTGAAACAATTCCCACTATATTATTATCACTTACTGATACACATCTTCTTACTGCATTATTTGATATTGTATCAATACAAACTGCTTCACCTGATACTAGGTCAGCATTATTTGTGTAGAAATATTCTGCATAGTCAGCTGATGGTGAATTTCCTGAGCCGTCAAAATTAAAATTTCCAGCTGAATCTATATCAAAAACTGAACTTCCGTATTGATCTTTTACTCTTAAAGCGGTCCCACCATGTAAAGAAGCCAGGGAAAGGGCTTCGACTTGTGAATTAACACGAGACACTATAGAAACGGAATTATTAAATAATGAATGCGATCCAACATTTAAAGATCCATATATTTGCATATTTTGATTAAATAAAGCCCCTGAGTCAACAGATAAATTTGAAATTTTTGCTGTGCCTAGTTTCATATTTGAAACCGTCATACCAGATATATCAATAATACTATAATTATAATCTTCATAAGCTGTTACATAAGCATAATTACCTGAAACATAAACAGAATTTGCTCCATTAAGCGGTGCACTACTATTTTTATCTATATATCCCGATAAGGTTGGGCTTGTTGGATCTAATATATCAATAATATTTAAAGCATCATCATTATAAGCTGTTACATAAGCATAATTACCTGAAACATAAACAGAGTTTGCTCCATCAAGCGGTGCACCACTATTATCATCTATATATCCCGATAAGGTTGGGCTTGTTGGATCTGATATATCAATAATATTTAAAGCATTATCATTGTAAGCTGTTACATAAGCATAATTACCTGAAACATAAACAGAATTTACTTTATCAAACTGTGCGCCACTATTAATATCTATATATCCTACTAGGTTTGGGTTTGTTGGATCTGATATATCAATAATAGATAAAACAGAACTAGCCTCAGCTGTTACATAAGCATAATTACCTGAAACATAAACAGAATTTGCTCCATCAAAATATGGACCATCTATATATGACAAAAAGGTTGGGTTTGTTGGATTTGATATATCAATAATATTTAAAGCATCATCAACGACAGCTGTTACATAAGCATAATTACCTGAAACATAAAGAGAGCTTGCTCCACCAAGATGTGCACCACTATTAGAATCTATATGTGACAAAAAGGTTGGGTTTATTGGATTTGATATATCAATAATATTTAAAGCATCATGAGATTCAGCCGTTACATAAGCATAATTACCTGAAACATAAACAGAATTTGCTCCAGCAAGACGTGCACCACTATTAACATCTATATATCCCGATGAGGTTGGGCTTGTTGGATCTGATATATCAATAATATTTAAAGCATCATCATTGTAAATTGTTACATAAGCATAATTACCTGAAACATAAACAGAATTTGCTCCACCCTGTTTTTCATATGCATATCCTGATAAAGTTGGATTGGGTGTGTTTCCAGTTACATTAACAGAACCACTTTGATTCATATAAAATCCCGTAACACCTGAGTCTATATTTGTAAATTGTAAAGCTCCTATGGTGTCTTGATTAATTTTCCAAGTAGAAGTTCCGAGATGAATTTCTTCTGTCCACAAATCACTCCATCTATAATTTGAAGAACCAAGAGCGTATGTTAAATTTGATTCTGGTAAAATATTTTGCATTGTGGATGTGCCGACAACAGCAAAAAATGTTGATGGTGTTGAGGTTCCAATTCCGATATTACCGGTGTTCAAATTCACAGACACACCAGCACTATCATCATATCCACCAAATTTATAAGCTGTTTGACTATTATTAACACCAACTATTAATCCATCATTTGCTCCATAAACCATACCAAGCTCTGAGCCTAGTGTGTCAAAACCAAGTGTGAAAAAATTTCCAGAATATTGTTCTCCAAAATATCCATATTGTGACCAAATTGAAACAGCAGTAATCTCTCCTGAAGCAGTAATTGTTGCATCTCCGCCTACCGATAGATTTCCTGTTACTGCAAGAGTTGATGAAAGTGTTGTTGCTCCTGTTACTTGAAGTGTTCCATTTGTTGCAATGTTTCCATTTGATGCTGTTATTGTTGCTTGTCCACCTATTGATAGATCTCCAGTTAATGTAATACTACTATCAGCATTTGAATATAAAATATTCCCCCAATCTCCATTGCCTGCTCCATATTTTATAGATGCAATTCCATTACCCACACCATAAGAACCCATAGGAGCAGCATATCCAGTTGCAAGACCTTCATCTGATATAACAATATTCATTTCTCCGTAACCCTCTATGACAAAACTTGCAATTGTATTGTTTGGAGGATAATCATCAACTATTGTTAATGGATAAGCTGGAGTTGAAGTTCCAATTCCAACATTTCCTGAATTTATAAACAATCCATCAACACCAGGACTTCCTCCAAATTGATAAATTCCACTAAGATCAATTAATCCCGCTATTAATTTATCATTTGTAACATCAAAAAGACCAAATTCATTTCCATATCCACCATTACCAACAACTATCTGTCCATAACTTGAATTATTAATATTAATATTTCCCGAGGTATTAATGTCTCCACTACTTGCAGTAATAGTTGCATATCCACCAACACTTAAATCACCCGATAATGTAGTTACACCGGTTACTGCAAGAGTTGAAGATAATATTGTTGCACCAGTTACTGTAAGCTTTGAAATTGTTGATGTTGCTAAGGTAC
>JAQVMR010000063.1 GCA_028703545.1 Patescibacteria group bacterium | reverse complement strand
TAAAATTGTTTTAAAAATAGACATGTCTGCTATTTTGGCAGGTACAAAATATAGAGGAGATTTTGAGCAGAGATTTAAAACCCTTGTTGATTGTATAGTTGCTATGGATAAGAAAATTATTGTTTTTATAGATGAAATTCATACAATTATTCAAGCAAGTGGATCTGAAGGATCAGTTGATGCTGATGATATTATAAAACCACCACTTGCAAGAGGAGAGCTTCAAATGATAGGTACTACCACCACAGATGAATATAAAAAATATATTTTACCAGACACAACTCTCGCAAGACGTTTTGACGGACTTATAATAAGTGAACCAAATAAAGAACAAACAATAAAAATTTTACACGGAATAAAAAAGGAATATGAGAATTATCATAAAGTTATAATATCTGATGATATAATACAAAAAATTGTTGACTTTTCAGTTTCAATCAAGAACAGAACTTTTCCAGATAAAGCCATTGATATCATGGATGAATTATGTGCAAAAGTGAGGCTAGACAATATAAATAATAATGATAATATAAAGATAGGGCAGAAAGATTTAGAAGCAGTATTAAAAGATTTCAGAGAACAAAAAATTTAATGTGTTGAAATTATTTAAATTATTTTATCTAATAATTTTATATAAAAATGGAAGAAAAGAAAAAAATAAAAATTAGCACAAAATCTTTAACAAAAACAAATGTTTTATTAATTTTTGTAATTCTTGGATCTATTTTGGGAATATTTGCCATATTAATGAATTTGAATCAAGAGATTGATATAAATTCAAATAAAGTTTTTAAAATTAATGAAAATTTAATTTATAAAGATAGAATAATTGAACTAAATAATAATGATGTTGTAAAAATAAACAAAAAGATAATCGCAAAAGTAGATGAAAATGGAATATTGCGTTTAGAGAATTTTAAAAATTATAAAATATTAAAATCACAAGACAATGGTTCTGTTTTTTTGTCTAGTGGTGATAATAATTTAGAATTGAAATGTATTTGTAAATCAGGATCTGGATTTTGTAATACCATCCCTAATTCCAAGGCGATTGCTTGTTCTTCTTCTGGATGTGGGTCTTGTAAATTAAGTGCTAAACTAGTTAATTAGAATAGATAGTTTTTAAAAATAAGAGTTATTTTTAGTTTAAAACAGCCTTGATTTTAGGGTGTTTTTTTGGTAGAATTAAGACATAATAAATACGTTTATTTTTTTATTTTTGACTCATTTTATAAGGCTATGAGCAATAAAAAAGACATAAAAAGGGCAAGTAAATATACAGCTAATGAGATTACAGTTTTAAAAGGTCTTGATCCTGTTAGAAAAAGACCAGGAATGTATATTGGAAACACTGCTAGTCAGGGTTTACATCATTTAATTTGGGAAGCAGTTGATAATGCGATTGATGAAGCAATGGCAGGATTTTGTAATGAAATTGTTATAAAATTATTAGCAGGAGGAAAAATTTCTGTTTCTGATGATGGTAGGGGAATTCCAGTTGATACTCACAAAGCTACGGGCAAAAGTGCATTAGAAACAGTAATGTCTACTCTTCATGCTGGTGGTAAATTTGGAGACGCTGGATACAAGGTTTCTGGTGGTCTTCATGGTGTTGGTATTTCAGTTGTAAATGCATTATCTCTCTGGCTTCGAACAGAGATTAAAAGAGACGGAAAATTATATTACCAAGAATATAAAAGAGGAAAACCAGTTACAAAACTCATGACAGAAAAGGGTAAATATCACGGGACTGGAACGACTCAAATTTTTCAACCAGATCCAGAAATTTTTACAGTTTTAGATTTTGATTTAAAGATTATTTTAAATCACATAAGACAGCAAGCATATTTAACAAGAGGAATAAAAATTAAAGTTATAGACGAAAGAGTTGATTTAGGAAAATCAAAAGATGGTAATCAAATAGAGTTTCCGTCATACACATTTTATTTTGAGGGTGGAATTGCTTCTTATGTTAGACATTTGAATTTAAATAATGAGACCGTTCAAGATAATATTTTTTATGTTCAAAAAGAAAGAGATAATGTTCAGGTAGAGCTAGCACTCCAATACTGTAAAGATTTTAGAACTAGTATATATTCTTTTGCAAATAATATTCCCACAATTGAAGGAGGAATGCATTTAATAGGATTTAAAACGGCCCTGCTTAAATGTTTATCTGATTATGCAAAAGAAAATAATGTTTTAAAAGAAAAAGATGGAGTTTTAACTTCTGAAGATATAAAAGAAGGATTAACTGCAGTTGTTTCAGTAAAATTACCAGAGCCACAGTTTGAAGGACAAACAAAGGCAAAATTAGGAAATGTTGAAGTTCGTGGAATTGTTTACTCGGTTTTTAAAGATTATTTTAGTGCTTTTTTAAATGAACATCCAAATGACGCAAAGGGAATTCTTTCAAAGTGCATGCTCGCAGCACAAGCGAGACAAGCAGCCAGATCAGCTCGTGATGCTGTTATAAGGAAAGGAGCTTTAAGGGGATTTACACTTCCCGGGAAACTTGCAGATTGTGCATCAAGAAAAGCAGAACTTACAGAATTATATATTGTTGAGGGGGATTCTGCTGGTGGTTCCGCCAAACAAGGAAGAGATAGGACTATTCAGGCAATACTTCCTCTTCGTGGAAAAATTTTAAATGTAGAAAAATCTCGTCTTGATAAAATGCTTGCAAATAATGAAATTAAATCATTGGTTGTCGCGCTAGGAACAAATATTGGAGAAGATTTTGATGTTTCGAGATTGAGATATCATAAAATAGTAATAATGACTGATGCTGATGTTGATGGATCACACATTAGAACCCTTCTTTTAACTTTATTTTATAGATATTTGCCTGATTTATTAAGATATGGCTATATTTATATTGCTCAACCACCTCTTTATCAAATTAAACAAGGAACAAAAATGAGATGGATTTATAATGACGAGGAATTAAAAATCGCAATGAAGGAAATGGGAATTGATAAAGAAATTGATGTTTCAGAAATTGTTGAAGAGCTAGTAGATGAAGAGCAGAGTGAAGAAATAGAATCTGAAGAAAAAGAGAAAAAACAAAAAAATTTTTCAATTCAAAGATATAAAGGTTTGGGAGAAATGAATCCAGATCAATTATGGGAAACAACAATGAATCCAGAAACAAGAATCATGAAGAGGGTTTCTATAGAAGACGCAGTAGAGGCGGATGAAATTTTTGAAAAATTAATGGGCTCTGATGTTGACCACAGAAAGAGATTTATTCAAACTCATGCGACAAATGTAAAGAATTTAGATATTTAAAAAATCAAATTTTAGAGCTATAAATTTTAAATTTTTTTATAAAAAAAGAGGACTTTTTAGGGTTCTCTTTTGTATTGACAAGCAATTTTTCTTGTTATAATATTATATATGGATTAGCACTCTTATGACCTAAGTGCTAAATAATAATTAATAATTAATTTAAAAATCTATGAATCTAAAGCCACTATTTGACAATATAGTTGTCAAAAGAATTGAAGAAAAAGAAACAACAAAATCAGGGATTGTTTTGCCGGATACAATCGACAAAGAAAAACCCCAGAAAGGAGAAGTCGTAGCGATTGGAGATGGAAAAATTTCTGATAATGGTGAAAAAATTCCTATGCAGGTAAAAATAGGAGATAAAGTTTTATTTAGAAAATATGCACCAGACGAAATTAAAATAGACGGAGAAGAATATCTTGTAATGACTCAAGGTGATCTAATTGCAATAATTGATTAATTTTTTAATTTTATTTTTTATTTAATTTATAATTAATTTTTGAAAAAATATGGCAAAACAAATATTATACAGTGAAGACGCAAGAGTAAAAATTAAATCAGGAGTTGATAAACTAGCAAATGCTGTTAGGGTAACATTAGGACCAAAGGGAAGAAATGTGGTGCTAGGAAGTGGATATGGTTCACCAACAATTACAAAAGATGGCGTTACGGTTGCAAAAGATATTGAACTAGAAGATAAATTTGAAAATATTGGAGCAGAACTTGTAAAAGAAGTTGCTTCAAAAACAAATGATATTGCTGGAGATGGAACAACAACTGCAACAGTTTTGGCTCAGGCAATAATAGCAGAAGGAATTAAAAATGTAACAGCAGGAACAAATCCATTGTCAATTAAATCAGGAATTGAAAAGGGGGTTTTATATATTACGGAAGAATTAAAGAAAGTTTCTAAGAAAATTGATTCAAAGGAAGAAATTGCACAAGTTGCTTCAATTTCTGCAAATGATAATGAGATTGGAAATATAATTGCTGAAGCGATGGAATCCGTAGGAAAAGATGGGGTGATAACCGTTGAGGAAGGACAATCTTTTGGAGTTATAAAAGAAGTTGTTGAGGGAATGCAATTTGATAAGGGTTATGTTTCTCCTTATATGATTACAAATCCAGATAGAATGGAATCAGAGCTTGAAGATCCTTATATTTTAATAACAGATCAAAAAATTTCATCACTTAAGGATTTTATGCCAATTTTAGAAAAGATTGTTCAGTCAGGTAAGAAAGAATTAGTAATAATTGCTGATGAGGTAGAGGGTGAGGTATTAGCAACACTTGTTGTAAATAAATTAAAAGGAATATTTAATTCACTCGCAGTCAAGGCACCTGGATTTGGAGATAGAAGAAAAGCAATGTTAGAAGATATTGCTGTTTTGACTGGTGCAAGAGTAATTTCTGAAGAAGTTGGATTAAAAATTGAAAACACAAGTTTAGAAATGTTAGGTGGTGCAAGAAAAGTAGTTTCAACAAAAGAAAACACAACAATTGTAGAGGGTCATGGTGACAAAAAAGAATTAGAAGAAAGAATTAAACAAATTAAGAAAGAAATGGAAATTGTTGATTCTGATTTTGATAAGGAAAAATTACAAGAAAGACTTGCAAAATTATCAGGTGGGGTTGCTGTAATAAAGGTTGGAGCTGCAACTGAGACAGAAATGAAAGAAAAGAAGCATAGAATTGAAGATGCACTTTCTGCAACAAAAGCAGCCGTTGAAGAAGGAATTGTTGTCGGGGGTGGAGTAGCTCTACTTAGAGCATCAAGAGGCATAGAAAATGTAAAAATTGATGGAGAGGAAAAAATCGGACTTGATATTTTGCGTCGTGCAGTTGAAATGCCAATTAAACAAATTGCTCAAAACGCTGGTAAAGATGGAGCTGTTGTTTGTGATCAGGTAAAAAATAATAAAGAAATTAATTTTGGTTATAACGCAGGAAAAGATAATTTTGAAGATTTGGTAAAATCCGGAGTTGTTGATCCTACAAAGGTTGTAAGAACTGCATTACAAAACGCATCATCAATTGGAGCATTATTTTTAACAACAGAAGCCGTTGTTTCTGATTTACCAAGTAAAGATAACTGTTCGTGTGATTCACACGGAAATGGAATGCCAATGGGCGGATATCCAGGAATGATGTAATTTTAAGTTTTTATACAATATTTGTAGAGATGTAGCAGTGTTACATCTCTACTTTTTTATCTTTGGATATCCGCACCATAGACTTATTTTTATTAGTCTTATTTTATGCTAAAATATATATGTATATAATTTATTTATTTTTTAT
>JAQVMR010000062.1 GCA_028703545.1 Patescibacteria group bacterium | reverse complement strand
AAAATGTAGAGAAAATTTTTCTGTTTTGGTTTGCCGTAGCGGAGCGGAGGCAAGCGGAAACGCACCTCATTCTTGTTCTGGATTTTCTTTGAAAAAAGTTCGGATTTCGTTCAGAATACGGAGCCAACCTAGTACATATTTCGAGCAATCGGTTTGCGTTGAAAATCACATATTAGAGCATAAAGACGTTATTTATCAAGACGTCTTTTGTTTTACTTTTTATTCAAATTATGCGAGAATAGATATATAATTTTTAACAAAATAATATGAATATACAAGAGTCCATAAAACAATTTCTCGGTTTTTTTCAAAAATCTCATGATGCTGGGCTTATCATTTTTGATGAGCAAAAAGATTTTCAAATAATTGAAAAAGAAATTTTAAATTCTGGATTTTCTTTTTCAAAAAATTTTGATGATCTCGTAGAAAATATAGAATCAAGCAAAAAAACATATATATTTTTAAAAGATGAATTAGATAATAAGTTATATGAATTTATATCTCAATATTCAACAGGACAAATTAATATTTATGATGGTTACAAAAATATTCCAATAAATCCGAATTATGAAAGAGGCGGATTTTTAATTTTAATAAACTTTAATAATTTACAACAAATAGAAGAGAAATCATACAGTTTATTATCTGTTTGTGGTTTAACCTGGAGAAATAAATTATAAAATTAAATATATGGTAAATAAACAAGAGCAACAATTTAGCGCCGTTCTTCCAGAAAAAAATGTCAGAGATGATAAAAAAAAGAAAAGAGGACGAAATATTAAACAAGGGCCAGAAGAAAAATATGAGCCGATTTTTGAAACAGAGGATTCTATTTTTTATCTAGGAGTTGAATTACCAAAAGCAAGCGGTGGAAATTTTTGTCCAAATAAAGAACAGTTCATTGATTATGTAAATGATAGTTTTTCACTTGAACTTCAAAAGAAAATAGCGACAGCATTTAAAATGAATCAACCTATTCTAATAGAAGGAGGCACAAGCATAGGAAAGACAGCGGCTATAAGAAAAATGTGTTCTGAATTGGGCTGGGAGATTTTTTATAAAAATTGTAATGGATCATCTGATGTAGAAGATTTTATGGGAAGATATGTTCCGAATCCAAATAAAAAATTAGAACAAGATCCAGAATATATATGGGCAGATGGGCCAGTTACCCAAGGACTAAGACAAGAAGATGATAAAATAAAGGTAATTATTTTAGATGAATATAATTCTGCTGTGCCAAGTATTATAATACGTTTACATGAGGTTTTAGATGCCGCAGGTAGCAACGGTGAAGTCGTTTTATCTGAAGATGCATCTGAGCGAATACAAGTTGATAAATCAAAAACGAAAATAATCGCTCTTACAAATCCACCAGGAAAAGGATTCTTAGATAGACAACCGCTAGACCCAGCTCAGCTAAGGCGTTGGATATATCAAAAAGAGGTTACAGAATTATCAAAAGATACTTTCTCTAATTTTGTTGATGCAATATCTCATTTATCTCCAAATACATTTGAAATTGATCAAGAGAAGTTTTTATTTTCAAATGATGTTGTGATTCCAAAAGAAGAACTTCCAAATATTATGGGATTCAAAGATCTTATGGAAAAGTATAAAGAATTTCATTTTGCCGCAAAAGAGTTATTAAAAAATAGACAAATAGCTCAAGATCAACCGCAGGCATTTACTTTTGACGACAGGATGGAACCAATGAGATTAATAATCTTTATTCAAAACTTTTACAGGGGAGATATAAATGATACGTTTAAAAATGGTTTAACATATTTATATGTAAATAAATTAGAAGATGAAACGGACAGACAAAAGTTATTAGAAATAATAAATCAAATAGAATATATTCCGTCAGAAAAAGATTCAAAAAGAGAAGGATTAGATTTAGATATAGAATCTAATCAACAAGATTTAGAAAATGTAGTAGACGATTCATCTAAGAGCGATGTTGAAAAAGATAAAGTTATTGAAGAAATAGGTGGATTAACAGAAACGCTTAAAGAATCTGGAATTGATATTGAGGACTTGTTAAAGCCAGAAAAATCTTCTGGTAAAATCATTGAACAAATTAATCATGCAAAAGAAATAATGGGAAATAGTGAAGTAATGGGAATAGAAGAAATTGAAAAAGCATTTGATATCAAAGTTAAACAAGAAGATATTCCAGATATTCCATTTAGTGATATTGAACTTCAAAAAGCAAAAGAATTAAATCAATTTTTAGTGCTTAGAGTAAATGAAATAAAAAAAGGAGTACCTCTTACAATGCAGGCATTAAATAAAATGTTAGAGGATAAATTTAAAAAAGATGGGAAAGGAAAGGTATTATATAGTATTGATAAATCAGATTGTTGGTACAAAGATGAAGAATTCTTCAAAAATCAGACACCAGAATTATCATGGTCACTTGTATCATCTGATTTAGTACCAAACACAACAAGTAAAAACTATGAAGACCAAACAAAAGAAATGATAGAATATCTAAAAAATGTTGTATTCAAAGGAATAAGTCTTCCAAAAGAATATCAAGATGCAATAAAACTATTTGAAACAGGCAAAGATAAAGAAAAAATAAATAATCTTCTAAGACACAATCCAGCAGAATTTCTCTATGATATCCTTATTTATTATCAAAATAACAATAAAAGATTACTTGAATCATTGTATTCTTGGACGAGTACTGTGTCATCAGACGGCGATCGCGTCCTCGAGGGTGACTTTGCTTCCAATGGTTTGGGCGTCAGCGGATACTCGGATGGCTACTCGCTGTCCGACCTCGGTGCGTTGCTCTCTAGGAAATTTTCTGTTGTTAAGCCGAAGCGTTAGCTGAGGCTTGAATTCTTGATTGACTATTTTGCGAAGCAAAAGAGTCAAATTGACATATTGAAGTTTTGACAGATTAATATTTAGAATATAAATTAATTCACTCAGTCGAGTCTAACTCGGATGGGGTAGGTAATAAAATGAATCCAGAATCATTTTTTGAAATAAAGAGACAAGAAGAAAAATCAGAATATGATTTTCTTTCAGAATTCAGTAAAGATCAAATTATTGAAATAGAGAAAAAAAGAAAGATTTTGTCATCTTTAGGTTTTTTTATTGGAAAAGATTTTGGAATAAAAATAGAATTAAACAGTCCTGGTGCTGGTTGGCACTGGGACTTTAAAAATAATGTTATAAGAATAGATGTAAAGGATTTACTTGAAAAAGAGATGGATTATTTGCGTTTTGTAATATGTCACGAGGGTGGGCATAGAAGGATATCAAGGACTGATTTTATTCCCACAGAAACATGGCAAGAGCAAGGATTTCCATTTTTGATGAACGCCATTGAAGATCCAAGAGATAACAATTTTGTAGCAGAAAATTATCTTAAATTTAGAGATCAAATGAATTTGGCATATCAGCAGGATTTAGATATAGAAGATAAATACAAAGAAAAGTCAAAAGAAAAATTAGGTTTTCAGCCAAAATTTATGCAAGCTGGTTTTGAGTATATAAAACTTTGGTTTCAAGAGGTGTCCGATGAAATACCGAAAATAAATGAGAGTTTACCAAAAGAGGTAATTGATGTTGTGCAATCTACTATTAAATATGCCCAAAAATCTTGGTGGAAATATCCATCTAAAAAAGAAGCAGATGAAAGCGAGGATATCATTAAACAATATGCAAAACAATCATATAAAATTAATTTAGATAAAATTTGGCCAGAGTTTAAAAAATTAATAGAATTGGATAAACAGGACAGTAGGGTTCAGGAGATGTTAAAAGATTTTCAAGAATCAAAACAAAGTAGTTCTGAAGACGGACAATCTTTGCCACAAGAATTAAGAGACCAACTTAGCGAAGAAGAACAAAAAGAACTAGAAGATGCAATTTCTGAAGCAATGAATAAAAACAAAAAGGATCAATCTCAGGAAAATAGTGATCAATCTTCTGATAAAAAAGAAAATAATCAAGCTGAGGACAATAAAAAAGATCCTCAAAATAATTCTGAAAATCAAAAACAAGATGATATAAATGATAAACAAAATGATTTAGAAAAAGACAAAGTACAAGATGGTAAACAAAACGGACAAGATGATCAAGGCAATGAATCTAATAGTCAAACCGTTAATAGTGATACAAAAGATAATAAAGAAAATATTGAAAATAAGGACGATAAAATTTCTCCAAAATCAATTAATTTAGACTCTCTATCAGATAATTTAAAACAAAAAATTAAAAACTATATAGATTCTTTGTCAAAAGAAAAACAAGAAGAGTTGGAAGAAAAAGTGGAAGAAATAATGAAAGAAATAGAGGATGAGATAAATAAAGAATTAGAGTCAAAATTGCCCCAAGATAAGGAACAAGAAAAGATAGGAGTACTTTTAAATGAATTAGATAAAGAAAAAATAGAAGAGTCATTAAAAGAGCCAAAAGATTTAAAAGATTATAAAGATCTTTTAGAAAGAACATTGAATAAAGATGAGAATATTTATGAAAAATATAGGAAGGAGGTTTTGGAGATTATAGATAGATTAGAGAATGATCTAAGGGAAATTTTTGTTCAAAGAAGATCAAATAAATGGGAAAGTGGTTTTAGAACTGGTAAAAGAATTGATATAAAAGTAAGAATGCAAGAAAAAGCAAAAGGTGTTTCTGCTGTAGAGAGCAAGTCTTGGCAAAAAAGAGAGTTGCCACGGGAAAAGGATTATGCTTTTTCAATATTGGTTGATTTATCTGGTTCTATGCAAGGAGAGAAAATTAGTGAAACCTTTAAAGCTGTAATTGTACTCACAGAGGTTTTAAATAGATTGTCTATTAATGTGGAGTTATTGGGTTTTAATGACAGAATTTATGAATATCAAAAGTTTAATGATAATATTGATAGAAAAATAAGGGAATATATGGGTGGAATGTTAAAAGAAGTTGGTGGTCCTGGTGCTGCATATAATGATGATGGTTGGGCACTTCAACAAGCTTCAGAAAGATTATCTTTACAAAAAGAGAAAGAAAAGTTTCTTATAGTTTTATCAGATGGACTTCCAGAACCATCCTCAAATCATAGTGGAGAAAAGTTCAATTTGAAAAAAGTAGTAAACGAAATAATAAAAGAAACAAATCAAAAATTAATTGGACTTGGGATTGGTCGTGGCACAGAACATGTAGAAAAATTTTATCCAAATAATCTTGCTAATATAAAAGTAGAAGAGATGGCAGAAAAATTAGCAGGGATAATAGAGGAGGCAATTATAAATTATAATAATTTTTAAATATAAAAAATATGAGCTTTGAAAATCCATCCAAAAAAAAGAAAGAAGAAGTATCTGTGGATTTGAATACACAAGAATCAACCGATGAAATACTACAAAAAACAGAGACATTAAAACAAGAAATAAAAGAAATAGTAAATGGAAGAGATTTACATTCTTTGAGTATAGAAGAGCTAACTATTATAAAATCAAAAATAAGAGAAATAGCAGTCATTAACAAAGTTATAGAATCATCTTCAATAGAGGAACAAATTAATCATGCAAAAGAAATAATGGGAAATAGTGAAGTAATGGGAATAGAAGAAATTGAAAAAGCATTTGATATCAAAGTTAAACAAGAAGATATTCCAGATATTCCATTTAGTGATATTG
>JAQVMR010000061.1 GCA_028703545.1 Patescibacteria group bacterium | reverse complement strand
TTAGAATATATAAAAAGGTTATCGCCTTATGCAAAAATTGAAATTACTGAATTAAAAAGTGAGTCATTTTCTGAAAACCAAAAACAAAAAGCAATGGCAATTGAAAGTGCAAGAATTGAAGAAGCGCTTTTAAAAGAAAAAGATTCGGTTATATATTTTCTTGATGAATATGGAAACAATTTAACATCAAAAGAATTTGCATATAAATTAGATAAAGAAAGTGGGAAAATAGTTTTTGTTATTGCAGGCGCGCTTGGCTATAACAGGGAAATTTTAAAAAATAAAAATTTAATATCGCTTTCTAAATTAACCTTCACTCATACAATGGCGCGCCTAATATTACTTGAGCAAATTTATAGAAGTATTTGTATCTTGAAAGACAAGGAATATCATTATTAATTTTTCAATTTACAATTGATTTTTTATTTGGTTATTAATAATTTATTTGCAATTGAAAATTTATAAATAGTAAATCAATTAAAAATTAAAATTAAAAAATAATAAATGAGGGGTTGTTGACAAACAATGTCTTTTTTTATAATATATTTTGAATATTAGCAGGAGGAATTATCATGAAAAAACAAAACAATACTAAGTTAAGGCAATGTTCTTTAAATGTAAAGAAAATCAGAGAATGTATGTTTGAGGGCATTTGTTTAGCTGATGGAGTTTGTTCCTTTAAAAAAACAGCAAAAAATAAAAAGCCCAAAAAAATCAGAAAAAAATCTTAACGCGGATTTCAATTATTAAAAAGAAATCGTAGACAATGTTTATATAAGCCAATGGAATTTTCATTGGCTTTTTTGTTTTAAAAAAGTCTTGATTTTTGTTTTAAAAAATGAGATAATTGAGCTACAAAATTTTAAATTTTTCAGCCAAAGGCTGATCCGCTTTTGGCGGAAATTAAACATTATTGAATATAAAAAACTATGTCTGATGCAAAAAAGTATGTCTATTCTTTCGAAGAAGGAAATAAAGACATGAAACAAATTCTCGGTGGAAAAGGTGCAAACTTAGCAGAAATGTCAACTTTGGGCATTAATGTACCACCTGGATTTACTATCACAACAGAAGTTTGTGATTTATATTACAAATCAGAAAAAACAATTCCTGATTATGTAAGAGAAGAAATTTTAAAACATTTAGATGAACTTCAGAAAAAAATGGGAAAAACTCTTGGAGACGCAAATGATCCACTTCTCGTTTCTGTTAGATCTGGAGCAGCTGCTTCAATGCCAGGAATGATGGATACAATTTTAAATCTTGGTTTAAATGATAAATCAGTTGAGGGAATTGCTAATAAATCTGGAAATGCAAGATTTGCATGGGATTCATACAGAAGATTAATTCAGATGTTTGGTGATGTTGTAATGGAAGTAGAACATGCTGAATTTGAACATATTTTAGAAAATGTAAAAGATACTCAAGGTGCAAAATATGATACAGATTTAACAACTGAGGATTTGCAAGAAATTGTAAAAAGATATAAAGAAAAAATTAAAGAAATAAAAGAAGTCGAATTTCCACAAGATCCAATTGAACAATTATTTTTAGCAATAAATGCTGTTTTTAGTTCTTGGAATAATTATAGAGCAATAAGATATCGTGAAATTAACAATATAAAAGGATTAATTGGAACTGCTGTAAATATTCAATCAATGGTATTTGGAAACATGGGAGAAGATTCAGGAACAGGAGTATGTTTTACAAGAAACCCATCTACTGGTGAGGCATTATTTTATGGAGAATATTTGATGAATGCTCAAGGAGAAGATGTTGTTGCTGGAATAAGAACTCCAATGCCAGTTACTCAGCTTGAAACACAGAATCCCGAAATTTATAAAGAGCTTGTTGATACTTGTAATAAAGTAGAAAAACACTACAAAGACATGCAAGACATGGAATTTACAATTCAAAATAATAAATTGTATATTCTTCAGGCAAGAAACGGAAAACGTACTGCACAAGCAGCTGTTAGAATTGCAGTTGAACTCGTAAGTGAAGAATTAATTACAAAAGAAGAAGCAGTGCTTCGAGTTGATCCAAATCAATTAAATCAATTATTACACAAACAATTTGATGAAGTTGCGCTTACAAATGCTGAAGAAATTGCACATGGACTTCCAGCATCACCTGGCGCCGCTGTTGGTGAAATAGTATTTACTGCAAGTGAAGCTTTTGAAAGGGTGCAACAGGGTTTAGATGTAATCTTAGTAAGAATTGAAACATCCCCTGAAGATATTGATGGAATGCATAGCGCAAAGGGAATTTTGACGGCTCGTGGTGGAATGACTTCTCATGCTGCAGTTGTAGCTCGTGGAATGGGAACATGTTGTGTTGCGGGGTGCAGCGACCTATTAATTGATGAAAAAGCAAAAACACTTACAATAAAAAGTAAAGATTTAACTTTAAAAGAAGGTGATTTTATATCACTCGACGGTTCAACAGGAAAAGTTTATTTGGGAAAATTGAATACAAAAGAACCTGAACTTTCAGGAAATTTTGGAATACTTATGGCTTGGGCCGATGAATTTAGAAAAATTGGCGTAAGGACAAATGCAGACAATCCACATGACGCAAACACAGCTATAAAATTTGGAGCAGAAGGAATAGGACTTTGTAGAACAGAACATATGTTTTTTGAAGGTGATAGAATTAAAGCTGTAAGAGAAATGATTTTATCAGATAATTTAGAAGCAAGAAAGACAGCGCTTGCAAAATTATTACCATATCAAAAAGATGATTTTATTGGATTATTTCATGAAATGGATTCATATGCTGCTACAATCAGATTACTTGATCCACCGTTACACGAATTTTTACCAAAGGAAGAAAAAGATATTGTAGAGTTATCCAATGAGATGAATGTTCCAATTGAAACTTTAAAAGCAAAGATAGAAGATTTACATGAATTTAACCCAATGCTTGGACATCGTGGTTGTAGATTAGCAGTAACTTATCCAGAAATTTACGATATGCAAGTTGTTGCAATAATAGAAGCTGCCATTGCTGTCGCAACAAACTGTCCAATTTGCGGTAAAAAACATGATGTAAAACCAGAAATCATGATTCCACTTGTAGCAACTGTTAAAGAATTTTCAACATTAAAAGATAGAACTCGCGAAATTGTCGATGAAAAATTAAAAGAAGCTGGAGTTGAAATCGCATACAAAGTTGGAACAATGATTGAAGTTCCTCGTGCTGCACTAGTAGCCGATAAAATAGTAGAGAGTGGTGCGGAATTTTTCTCATTTGGTACGAATGATTTAACACAAATGGGAGCGGGATTATCTCGAGATGATGCGGGAAAATTTTTGAAAGAATATGTAAGTAAAGGAATCTATGCTGATGATCCATTTGAAATATTAGACCAAGAGGGAATTGGAGAATTAATAAGAATTGCAATTTCAAAAGGAAGAAGTATAAATAAAGATTTGAAAATTGGAATTTGTGGTGAACATGGTGGAGAACCAAACACAGTTGAATTTTGTCATAGAGAAGGATTTAATTATGTTTCTTGCTCTCCATATAGAGTTCCAATTGCTCGTCTTGCAGCAGCTCAAGCAGCAGTAAAAGAATTACTCAAGAAATAGTTTTAGATAAATAAAAAATCCCGAGTTTAAGCCCGGGGTTTTTATTTTCAAGTATCTTTGAATCATGGACAACACCACCACGGGCGAGACCAGATTCTGTATCTGTAATTGCAGCAACACGAAGCCTCAATACAAATTCCAAATCCAAGTGAAAGAGCATCATCTCCAATTTCTTGCTTCTGTTTTCTTAGGCCACACTTTGAGTATAGATTATATTCATCATAATACTTCTTTTGAAAATTAAAGAAGTTTATAATTGTTTGAGTTGCAGTTATAGGTTGATTTTTAAACTTTTGATCTTTTGAAATCAGCCTCCACTCAGCAAGTTCTCTTGGAGATACAATGCGGATTTGTTCCAGATATTTTTCTTGAAGTGAATTTTTCTTGCATTCATCGTAGAATACAAGATATTGATTACCTAGATGATTAGTATCCAATAAGTCACTCAATAAAATAGACAGAGTTTCTTCTCTGTAGGTATTAAAATATAAAACTCCACCGGTGTCATCATAGTTATTTGCGGATTTTATTGGATCGCCAATGGGATATAGTGGGTGTCTTACATAGTAAGTTGGCTGTATTGGTTGCTTTGGAAATTCGAAATCCCATGGTAAAAATCTAAATTTTTCTATTGCTTTGCTTGAAAAATCATCTGCTGTATAGATTTTTACTCCTTTTCCACAGATATCATCTTTTGTTCTTTCTCTTGTAAACATTATTCCTCCTAGGAATTTTTTATATTTGCTAATATTTTAATACTTTTCATAGAAAATGCAAGGAATTAAAATATTGCAAAATATTATAAATTGTGTAAGATAAAGAAAAATACAATATGAAATGAAGAACGATAAAAAATTATCTAATAATTAACATTGAATTAAACGGAATTTAAAGAAAGTAATGTTTAGGATAGTGGATATGATTCAAAGAAAGTAGATAAATACTTAGAATATTATTATAAAGAACGTGGTATTTACTTATTTTGAAAAATAGATTAAAATAACAAAAATTAAAAAAGGAGGTTGTCATGTACAACGCTACTAAATCTAAGGAGATTTTCACACAAAGACTACAAGAATATCTAGATTTTTTAAGTAATGTGGGTAAAAATGGTGTTTCAGGTGGTGTGATAACTAGTTTATTTGATTTTGGACAAAATAATTACGCCCAAGTAATCTCAATGAAATCAGATCTTTTGGCAATGAAGGAGGTGCTTGGATTGTCCGACAAAGAGGTACAAGCCATTGCTTATGCATTGGGGTATAAAAAAGAACCAATTGTAATAGCCGATCATAGACATGAAATTGTTCTAAAAAGTGTTTATGAGCAAAAATTATTATGAGTATATTTTACTATAACCACTCAGTTCGCTGAGCGGTTTTTTTATTAACAAAATTTTATAAATTATATAATAAAATAGAGAACCTATTAAGATTTGCGAGAATTTTATTTTTTTTAAATAAGCAATAATTTTAAATTGTTGCAAAATATTATAAATTGTGTAAAATAAGGAAAATAATAAAAAATGGAGGATATCATGATTTACCTAATAACAGGATTTTGTATTTATGATTCAGATCAAGAAGTTCTTGATCCAACGAATCATTTATCTGGAATAATACATACTAGTAACGACGGAAAGTTATCTGGTAATATTGAGAGGTTTAATCAGATTTTTCGATTAGAAAATATTATTATTATTAAAGATCATCAGATAAGCTTTACGCTTTGTGAACATAATGGTTTTCATGGAATATGTGTATTAAAAAAGTCTAAAAATTCAAATATTGTCTGGGAGGGATTTTGTAAAACATTAAACAGCAAAGAGAGTTTGATAAAATGTTATGTATTAGATACTATATTATTGCAAAAATCCAAATAATAAAAATTTATCAATACCGCTTAATTTATAAAGCGGTTTTTATTTTTGTTTTAAAAGTGTATTTTTATATTCAATATGTTAAAATAATAATACTTAAAAATAGTTTATTCTTAATACATTAAAGAATAAGAAAGGGAAAATATGGGAAAAATAATTATTAGCAATCAAAATGATTTCTTTTGCTCATTGTGGATGATGGGTTGGCTTTTTACAATTGGTTATTTAAAACTTACTTTTTGGAGGGGTGTTTTAGCAATAGTAATTTGGCCGTATTATCT
>JAQVMR010000012.1 GCA_028703545.1 Patescibacteria group bacterium | reverse complement strand
ACCACAATAAATTGGCAAGAATTTATGGTTTTGTAAAAACAATTATTATAGTTGTTCCACTTATTGCTGGTGTATTATATTTAATCCCATTTTTTGGACAGATATTTAAGGGACTGGATGCATATAGCCAAACAATGACAGAATTATTGAAATAATATAAATTAATTTTAATATAAAAAATCTCTTTTTGGGATTTTTTGGTTTTTATATTGACAAATATTATAATATATGATATATTATTTATAATAAAATATAAAGGGAGGTCCAATGAATTCGGTAAGAGAATCTAAAGTCGCCTATTATTGGGCGATTTATATGGGTGGTATAAAACAAGGCAATCACCCGAGCAGAGGATTTTATGAGTTGCAGATTTGTACACATTTTGCAACTAAAATACCTCATAAACCATATTATGGAGTATTGGAGAATGAGCTAAGGGCTTTTAAATTGATAAAAGTCAATGAAGAGCACTCAGCGTTTCCTATTGCTATGGAGATTTTTAACAAAGCCCCGAATCGTTTAGAGGATCTTCATTTAGATAAAAGCAATTTTATTGTTTTTCCTAAAGAAGAAAATCATGAAAAACAAAAACTATCACAAGAAAAATGGATCCAGACAGAAATAGATCTAGGTCCCTCAACATATAATTGGGATTAGGGAGTTTGACTTAATAAGTTAGCTCCCTATTTTATTTTTCAATATAGTGTAAATTTTTATCAAAAAATTAAATTTTGTGGTAAAATATATATAGCTAGAAAGAATTTTTCTTATCATATGATAGGCAATTTTCTGTATTTAAATTATTCTTATTTTAACTACATTTAAATGGATAAAACTTTTTTTAAAAAAATATTAAAAATTATTCTTATTGATTTTATCGTTTATGGAATATTGTATTTTCCTATTTGGTGGTATTCAAAGGGAATTTATAAAGCACTTCTAAAATGTTTCAAAATATTTACTGATGCATGGGAGGGTTTAGGACTCTCTATTCAAGTAAAATATCTTTTTAAACCAATGTATGGACAAAGAGATGTTACTGGCATTTTAATAAGTTTTTTTATGAGATTAATAATGCTCATGTTTAAATTAATTTGTGTGATATTTGTATTTGTTTTTTGTTCATTTTTATTTATATCATGGTCTTTTTTACCAATTATTGTGATATATGGAATTATTGTAAATTATAAATTTTTATTACAAAGATGAAAAATTTAGAAAAAGCAAAAATTATTTATTGTGAAAATTGCAAAGAAAACATAAACTGTTCTTATTGTCACTCAAATAAATATTATCTTCAGATAGCTAATTATTCTATTTATTTTGAAAAATCATTTTCAAAAGAATCAATATTTTTAGATAATTTTAAATCAGCATTGTATGTAATTATTAATACAATTCTTGGAATTTTAGGATTAATAGGTATTTTATCAATATTTTATTATCTTTCTACTATTTATTCTTCTCAGTTGAATATATTTTCAAAAACCACATGGTTGGATTCAAAAATTTTAGTTTTTTATTTTGGTGTTTTAGCCCTTATGATTCTTTTTTATAGAATACAAATGACATCTAATACAAGAGAATCTATTGTAAATTTAGATGATGCAGAAAATTCAAAACATAAATCATTTAATTCATATAATGCTCTTTCAAAGCCAGTAAAAAAAGCATTATTTGATGCACATTATTTAGCTATAATGAATAAACAAAGTATATCCCCACTACATGTTTTATATGTAATGTTGAGTAATTTAGATTTTATTGTAATTTTGAGTAGATTGGGAATTTCAGATCAATTATTAAGATCAAAGGTTCAAATTTTATTAAATAATTTAAAAGATCCTGGATCCGAAAAAGCGTATTTTTTAGATTCAGTTTTAAATAGTTATTATTTTGGATTTTTAAGTAAATCTGAATATGTAAAAATAAGTCATTTGCTTATGGCAATTTCATCTGTCGATGAAAGAATATTTGAACTATTTTTTGACATGGGCGTTGATGGAAATCAATTAAAAAATGCTATTGCTTGGATAAAGTTAAGAGATGATATGGCGGAATTATATAAAAAGTATAGAAAAAGATCTTCTTATAAACCAAGTGGTAATATGAATAGATCTATGACGGCAATAGCAACTCCACTACTTGATAGGTTTAGTTCTGATTTAACTCATCTTGCAAAATTCGGTTATCTAAATCTAATCGTTGGCAGGGATGAAAAAATAGATGAAATATATAGATCAATCGAAACTTCCAATAAAGGGGTTTTACTAATAGGGGTACCTGGAGTGGGTAAGGATAGTATGTTGGAGGGCTTGGCAAACAAAATGGCGGCAGAAGATGTTCCAGATCAATTTAAAGATAAAAGACTGGTGTCTCTTTCTTTGACAAAATTTGTATCAGAAGCTTCAAGCGGAGGAAATGTTGAATTTATGTTTATGAAAATAATGGAGGAGGTTGCAAGATCTGGAAATATAATACTTGTAATAAGCGATATACATAATATAGTTGGTGTCGTATCAGTTTTTAACAATAATATTGATCTTTCAAATTTATTAGCAGATAGTATTCAAAGATATGGAATCATTGTAATAGGCACAACAAGCGAGGCCGAGTATAAAAAATATTTACAAGACAATTCTTTGATTTCAACAATGAATATAATAGATCTTCCAGAACCAGATTTTAATGACACTATTCAGATTTTAGAATCAAGATCTTTTGCATTAGAATATAAACACAAGATATATTTTTCATATCAAGCAATCGAAAAAATTGTAAAACTTACAAATGAATATATTCATACTTTTAAGCAACCAGTAAAAGCAATTAGAATAATGGAAGAGGTGGCTGTATTAGTAAAATCACAAAAAGATAAAAAATTAGTAACAGCCGAAGATGTTGCAAAATTAATATCTCAGAAGGTTAATATTCCACTTGGATCAATAACAATTTCAGAGTCTGAAAAACTTTTAAATTTGGAAAAAATAATGCACGAAAGAATTATAGGTCAGAATGAAGCAGTAAATATGGTTTCATCAGCACTTCGAAGAGCAAGAACAGAACTAAGGGATGAAAACAAACCAATAGCAAATTTGTTATTTTTGGGACCAACTGGAGTTGGAAAAACAGAACTTGCAAAAACAGTGACACAAATATTTTTTGGTAATGAAAATAACATGATAAGATTAGACATGAGTGAATATCAAGAAAGATCATCCATTGCAAGATTAATTGGTTTTGAGGGAAGTTCAGAGGGCGGAATGCTTACTGAGGCAATAAAGAAAAATTCATTTTGTGTATTGCTTCTTGATGAAATAGAAAAAGCTCACCCCGATATTTTAAATGTGTTTTTACAAGTTATGGATGATGGAAGATTAACTGATTCAAAGGGAGAAACTGTTGATTTTACAAATTGTATAATTATAGCGACTTCAAATGCAGGGTCTTTTTATTTGCAAGATAAATTAGCAGAAGGTGTTAATTTAGAAACTATAAAAAATGATTTAATAATGAATAAATTAAGGGATAATTTTAGACCAGAATTTTTGAACAGATTTAATGGAATAATTTTATTTAGACCACTGACCCAAAAAGAAATTGAGCAAATTACTGTTTTAATGTTGAATAAAATTACAAAGCGTCTTGAAGAAAAAGGAATGTTTTTTTCTGCGACTGGAGATGCCATAAAAGAATTGGCGGAAATTGGATTTAGTCGTGAATTTGGCGCTAGACCGCTTGCGAGAACAATTGAAGAGCGAGTAAATAATTCTTTAGCAACTATGCTTTTAACTAATAGAATAGATAGAAGAGATAGGGTTATGTTAGAAAAAGGAGGACAAATAAGAATAGAAAAAGCCAATAAAATATAGCTTGTTTTAAGTGTTTGTTTAATAGTATAATGATTGTTAGTTAATTGTAAAATATAATATTTATGACAAAAAAAGAAAAAAAAGTCAATAATACAAATATTGAAACCAATGAAAAGATGAACAAAATTATTTCCTTTTGTAAAAGAAGGGGTTTTGTGTATCCTTCATCTGAAATTTATGGAGGATTTGCAGCTATCTATGATTATGGTCCATATGGTGTGGAGCTTTTAAATAACATAAAAAGATTTTGGTGGAAGTATATGGTGCAATTTACAGATAATATAATTGGACTTGATAGTGCTATTTTTATGCATCCAAAAATTTGGGAAGCGAGTGGACATGTATCTGGTTTTTCAGACCCACTTGCAGAATGTAAAAAATGTCATTTTAGATTCAGGGTTGACACCTTTTTAGAAGAAATGGGTATTAGTGTTGATGAAAAAATGCCACTTGAGCAAATAGAAAATTTATTTAGAAAAAATATAAATAAAATTAAGTGTGTAAAATGTGGATCAAATGAATTTACAGAAATAAAAAAATTTAATTTATTAGTTGAATCAAATTTGGGAAATTTTTCTTCTGATTTTGATAAAGATCCAATTTATTTAAGAGGTGAGACGTGTCAGGGTATTTATGTAAATTATAAAAATGTGCTTGACTCAACAAGAGTAAAAATTCCATTTGGGATTGCACAAATTGGAAAAGCATTTAGAAATGAAATTACGGCTCGTCAATTTATTTTTAGAACTCGTGAATTTGAACAAATGGAAATGCAATATTTTGTTAATCCAAAAGACGAAATGAGGGAATACAAAAAATGGAAAGAATATAGATGGAATTATTATCTTGATATGGGGATTAAAGAAGAAAATTTAAGATGGTATAAACATGAAAATTTAGTTTTTTATGCAAAAGAAGCCTATGACATAGAATATAATTTTCCATTCGGATTTAAAGAATTAGAAGGAATTCATGCGAGAGGTAATTATGATTTATCTCAGCATTCTAAATTTTCCGGACAAGATTTAAGTTATACAGATCCTATAACTTCTAAAAAATTTATTCCTCATGTGGTTGAATCATCGGTTGGTGTAAATAGAACATTTTTAGCTTTAATTTCAGAAGCATATACAGAAGAAAATATTGAAAACGACATAAGAGTGGTTTTAAAATTAAAGCCCGAATTAGCACCAATAAAAATAGCTGTTTTTCCACTTTTAAAAAACAAACAAGAACTAGTTGATAAAGCACTTGAGATTTTTAATGATTTAAAAAAAATATATATGTGTGAATTTGATGATAATGGAAATATCGGCAAAAGATATAGACGTCAAGACGAAATAGGAACACCATATTGCCTAACAATTGATTTTGATACTTTAGAAAAAAATGAAATAACTGTTCGTGATAGAGACACAATGAAACAAGAAAAAATAAAAATAGAAAATTTAATAAATTATTTCAAATTAAAAATATAAAATAAATGAAAAACAAAAAAAATAAACTATTATTTGCTTCATTTTTTATATTTATTATTGTATTTAGTTTTTATTTTAGTATTGTAGATATTGCCCACTCTGTTGATGATATATATTTTACGCCAGAAATAGGTATTCCTGGATTTTATAAGAGCTTTAAAGTAGACGGTGGTCTTATGGGTACATTTGGAAATGTATTATATTCTTATCTTCTCAGTCTATCAGGAATAGTAGCTGTGATAATATTAATACTTGCTGGATTTCAGTGGGTGACGGCTGGTGGTAATCAGAATAAAATAGGACAAGCAAAAGAAAGAATTAAAAATGCTATAACTGGATTGATTTTGTTGGCTTGTTCACATTTAATTTTATACACAGTAAATCCAGAATTGGTTAGGATAAAGGTTTTGGATGTTGATCCACTTTCAGGTGAAAATATAGAATCTATAAAGCCTGTAAATAATGGACTCGATCCCACGTATTATAACGAACGCTATGCGGCAGATCCACATCATGAAAGTGAGGGTCAACAGCCACCAATAGCTGTTTTAACTTGTTTAGAAAATAATCCTGATAAAACGTGTATACCGTGGGAGCAATATAATAATAACAGTGAAGAGTGGGATTGTGAAATTGGTAAGTGTGATAATGATACAGATATGTGTTGTGGAAAAAGAAGTCCTTGTAGTTCAAGATTTAATTGTTCCATTAGGGCTAATTGTGGTGAAATTGCATTTGGTTATTGTGATGGTGGTGGTTCAAAGATTTGTTGTAAAAAGCAAAAAAGTGGGCTCAATATCAAGTGTAGCCACAATATAAATTGCCAAAGTAATTGTTGTTGTGATAATAAAGGGTTTCTTGTTTCTAAGACATGTAGGACGGCAAATTATTGTAATAAGAATGAAAATGGTTGTGTTAATTGAGCTCTACTTAACTAATTTAATAAATGCAAAATATATTTTTAAAACCATTACATGAAACAAACGCTATAAGTGTTTTAGTTTTGGTTAAAACAGGTTCTAGATATGAAAATGAAAAAAACAATGGTGTGGCTCATTTCATAGAACATTTGCTTTTTAAAGGAACCAAGAAAAGACCAACATCATTTTCTATTTCAAAAGAGCTCGATGGAATTGGTGCTGATTATAATGCTTTTACTTCAAAGGATAAAACTGGGTATTATATAAAAGCACCAAAAGAACATTTGGAATTAGCGCTTGATATATTATCTGACATGATATTTCATTCTAAATTTGATAGTGTTGAAATTGAAAGAGAAAGAGGGGTTATAATAGAAGAAATAAATATGTATAATGACAATCCAGTTATGAATATAGATTCTTTGATTGAAAATAGTGTTTTTGATGGACACGCATTAGGTAGACAAATAAGCGGAGAAATAAAAACCGTTAAGAAAATTACAAGAAATGATATTTTAAATTTTTATAAACAGTATTATAAGAGAGAAAATATGTTTATAGGAATTTCTGGAAATTTTAGTGAAAGAGAGGCAAAGAGATTGATTAAGAAATATTTTAAAGTAAGTGAATTTAATAAGAATAAAAATTTTGATATTTTTAAACCATATCAACATTCAAGTCAGATTGAACTTACAGAAAAAAATACGGATCAAGTTCATCTTGCAATTGGTTTTCAAAGTGTAAAATATGGTGATAAATGTGACAAAGCACTGGAGCTTTTATCAGTTATTCTTGGTGGAAACATGAGCTCTAGATTATTTATGAAAATTAGAGAAAAATTAGGGCTCTGTTATTATATAAGATGCGAAAGTTCTTATTATGAAGATACGGGAATATTTACAATTTTATCCGGACTTGATAAATCTAGAATTGACGAAGCTGTAAAAAATATTTTTAAAGAATTAAAAAAGTTTGTTAAAAATGGAATAAAACAAGAAGAATTAAATATGGCAAAGAAGTTTTTAAAGGGAAAGCTTATGCTAAGAATGGAAGATAGTATGAATGTTATAGCTTTTTATTGTGAGCAGTTTATTATGAAGGGAAAAATTAAAACAATAGAAAAAACACTAAATGAGTTTGATAAAATTACAAAAAAAGATATCCTTGAGGCCGGTAGAAAGATTTTTCAAAGAAATAAAGTAAATTTAGCAGCCATATCACCACACAAAGATAAAAAATACTTTGAAAATTTAATAAATAAATATTATTAATAATTTATAAAAATCCCGTCTAGGGGCATGAATAAATATATGGAACAAAAAACAACAATAGATATTAGCACAAAAACATTTTTAAAAATTTTCGGAATTATTTTATCGCTAATATTTCTTTATATGATAGTAGATATTTTAGCTTTTATATTTTTGGCATTTATAATAGCATCTGCATTTAAACCAGCAATAAGATTTTTAGAAAATGTAAAAATTCCTAAAATATTGGGTATTGCCATAGTCTATGTTTTATTTATAGGTTTTTTAATTTTTGTAATAGCTTTAGTTGTAAGACCAATGGCATATGAAATAGGACAATTAGCACAGGTATTTCCCGACTACTATAACAAAATTCAAAGTTTTTTTTCTAGTATAGGTAAATCAGCACCATCAAATTTGGCAAATGATATACAATCTGGACTTGGTAATGTAAGTAATGTTTTAACACAAACAGTAAATTCATTATTTAGCACAACTATAAAATTGTTTGGAGGACTTTTTTCATTTTTGATGATAATAATGATGGCATTTTATTTTTCAATGCAAGAAAATGTAATTAGGAGACTTATTAAAAATTTAGTTCCAGAAAAATACCACGATTATATGGTTAATTTAAATTTCGGAGTTCAGGAAAAAATAGGTAGATGGTTTATGGGACAACTAGCTCTATGTATTGGAATTTTTTGCTTAACTTATATAGGATTATCTATTATGAAAGTTAAATATGCTTTAATTTTAGCAATACTTGCTGGAGCATTTGAAATAATTCCATATTTTGGTCCATGGTTTTCTGGTGCAATAGCGGTTTTTTTAACACTTACACAATCTCCAACATTGGCGCTTTTTGTCGCCATACTATATTTTGGTATACAACAATTAGAAAATTTAGTTATAGTTCCTTTGGTTATGGGAAGTTCAACTGGACTTAATCCACTTTTAGTTATAGTTGGAATTCTTGTAGGATTTAAAATCGGGGGAATATTGGGAGGATTATTAGCTGTTCCAGTTATAGCAACACTTTCTGTATTTGTTCTCGAGTATTATAATAGAAAATCTCAATATCTAAATAAAACAGATTCATAATAAAATGAAATTATATATTGTAGCCACTCCAATTGGTAATTTATCTGATATAACCTTTCGTGCTATAGATATTTTAAAGTCAGTTGATTTTATTTTTTGTGAAGATACTAGAGTTACAAAAAAATTATTAAATCATTATGGAATTAATAATCGTTTAGAAAGTTATCATAAATTTTCTAATAAGAATATAGAAAATAGAATTATAGAAATTTTAAATAGTGGAAAAAATATCGCATATGTTAGTGATGCAGGAACTCCTGGAATAAGTGATCCCGGAGAAAAATTAGTAAAAATAGTTTCTGAAAAATTTAATGAAAATATTATTGAAAGTATTCCGGGACCGTCATCACTTATTACCGCACTCTCTATTTCTGGATTTAATTGTGATAGGTTTAATTTTTTAGGATTTTTACCACATAAAAAAGGCAAAGAAACAATTCTAAAAGAAATTATTGATAGCCGTGTTACAAATATATTTTTTGAATCTACTCATAGAATAATAAAAACTTTAGAAAAATTAAAAGAATTAGGATTTAAAGAAAATAGAAAGATTTTTGTAGCTCGTGAGCTTACAAAAAAATTTGAGACAATTTATCGTGGACCCATAGAGAAAATTTTATTTGAATTAAAAGGGGGACTAACAAAAGGAGAATTTGTAGTAATTACAGAACATAAATAATTTATAATCCCGATTATCGGGATAAAAATAATCAATAAAAATAATTTTATGAATTACGTGGACATTATTTTTCTTATTTTGATTTTATTTTTTACAATTACTGGATTTAGAAAAGGATTAGTAAGGGCCCTTGGTGGAATAATTGCTATAATTTTAGGATTCTATGGAGCATCAATTTTTTACCCACAGATATCATTGTGGTTGCAGGGTCTTACAAGTATTTTTTCAGGTCCAATATCTCATGTATTAGCTTTTATAATGGTATTTATAGTTGTAAACAGAGTTGCAATGATTTTAGTTTATGTTCTTGATAAGATTTTTAGTATTCCTGTTATAGGTTTTGTTAATAAATTACTAGGAGCGGTGTTTGGATTTTTAGCAGGATTATTATTGATTGGGATTTTAGTTCTTGCTATTTTGAGTTTTTATAACGGGGAGGTTTCTGTATTTGAAAATTCAAAAATTGTACCAAGCGCAGAAAAGACAATTAATTTTGTAAAACCATTTATACCAAAAAGTTTAGATTTGTCTTTTTTAGAATCTGATTGGATGAATAATTTAAGAGATATTATTAGTAGTTTACCAGAAAACATTGGAAGTGTTGATGATCTGATGACATATTTAAAGAATAATACCGATTTACCAGATAAAATTATAAATAATATAAAAGAAACTCAATTTGATGATATTAAAAATATAGACATTGATGAAATAAAAGATAGGCTTCAAAATTATATTAATAATAAATAAATGTTAATAGATACTCATGCACATTTGAATTTTAAAGCATTTAGTAATAATCTAGAAGATGTTTATAAAAGATGTGAAGAGGTAAAAATGTCAGTTATAAATGTCGGAGCTCAATATGATACTTCAAAAAGAGCGGTTGAAATTACAAAATATAAAAATTTTTATGCATCTTTGGGTCTTCACCCGATTCATGTATTTGATGAAGATTTTATTTTAGAAGATTATAAAAAATTATTTACAGATAAAGTTCTTGCAATAGGAGAAACAGGACTTGATTATTTCCATTCTTCCAAATCAGAAGAAAATAAGGAACCGATTACTAAAAATGTTATCGATAAACAAGTTGAAGTTTTTGAACAGCACATAAAACTCGCTAAAGAATTGGACTTGCCCCTAATTTTGCATGGCAGAAATTCTAATGATGATTTTAGACTTCAAACAGTATATTTTGATTTATGTAAGGTGCTCGATAATCATAATTATTATAATGGGGTTTTTCATTGTTTTACTGGCTCTCAAATGGAAGCCAAGACAATTATTGATAATGGAATGTATATTGGTTTTACGGGGATAATTACATACCCAAATGCTGAAAATTTGCGTGATATTGTAAAATATATTCCGCTTGATAGAATGCTTATAGAAACAGATTCACCATATTTAGCACCACAGAAATATAGGGGGCAAAGCAATGAACCTGTTTATGTAATAGAAGTAGCTAAGCAAATCGCAGAAATAAAAAATTTAAATTTAGAAGATGTGATAGAAATAACATGGAATAATGCGAAAAAATTATTTAAGATATGAATTGTAAAATATATGAATTATAAAAAAATTTGGGACAAAACATTATCAATTAATGAAAAAATTGAACATGAATTTTCTATAGGTCAGGGATATATTTTTTGGGCTATGTTTCTGGTATCTATTTTGTGTGCTATCTTAATTTTTAGCAAGATAATTTATTTGGGGTTTTTAATTTTTCTTTTTTTGTCTTTTTATTTTTTGTTTTATTTAAAAATTGCAAATGCGTATGCTTTTACAAATAAAAGAATTTTAATACATAGAGGTTACTTATCTACAGGCGTTATAAGTATAGAATATTCTAAGATAACGGATGTGCGTATATATGAACCCTTTATTCATAAAATATTTACACAAACTGGAAATTTATATATTAATACAGCAGGGACACCCGAAATAGAAGTTTCTTTGTATCACGTAGATAATCCATATAAACTAAAACAAATTTTAGATAATTTAATTAGTAAAGGAGGGGATCAATTATAAATATATGATAAACTATATTATTTTATTATTACTCGTTGTTCTTATAATAATGATATTTGTGTTAATTAAAAAGAAAAATGTAAAAACAGATGATCAGTCATTTTTAATGATTCAGAATCAAATAAATGAAATGAATAAAATTCTAGATGCAAAATTAAATGATTCAAATAAAATGGTGCATTCAAAAATGTCGGAGAGTTTGGAAATTGTAAAAAATGTCACAGAGCGACTGACAAAACTCGATGAAACAAATAAACAGGTCATGGGATTTGCTGGTCAACTTCAATCATTGGAAAATATTTTAAAAAATCCAAAACAACGTGGAATTTTAGGAGAATATTATTTAGAAACAGTTTTAAAAAATGTACTGCCGCCGAATTCATATCAAATGCAATATAAATTTAATAATGCTGAAATAGTTGACGCGGTTGTTTTTTCAAAAGAAGGAATTATTCCAATTGATTCTAAATTTTCATTAGAAAATTATAATAAAATTTTAGAATGTGAAAGTGAATCAGAAAAAGAACAATTAGAAAAACAATTTAAGCAGGATTTGAAAAATAGAATTGATGAAACAAGTAAGTATATTAGACCAAAAGAAAAAACCCTTGAATTTGCTTTTATGTTTATTCCCTCAGAGGCAATTTATTATGATTTATTGGTAAATAAAGTTGGAGCTGTAAAAGTTAATACAAGAGATTTAATTGAATATGCATTTCGTGAAAGAAAAGTTATAATTGTTTCACCAACTACATTTCTAGCATATTTACAAACGGTTATGCAGGGACTCAGGGCTTTAAAAATAGAGGAGTCAATAAAAGATATTTTAAAATATGTTTCAAATTTACAGTCTCATATTATAAGCTATGAAGATTATTTGAAAAAATTAGGAAATAATTTGGGTACAACTGTGAATATGTATAACTCTGCTTATAAAGAATTTGCTAAAATTGACAAAGATGTGATAAAAATTACTGGCAAGGAAACAAAAATTGATACAAATTTAATTGATAAACCAAGAACAAGTAATGAAGAATGAATTTTGTGCTTGGGTCACGAGCTGGGCTTGAGTAAGGGCAAGAGTTTAAATAAATAAAAATGTCTTTTTTACTAGGACATTTTTTATTTATTTATTTTGATTTTTCTAATATTTGATTTGCAATATGGTCTAAAAATTTTTTAAAATTTGTAATTATAAAATCTCTATTAGTTTTATCTCCTATATTCTCAATGAGGTCTTTTATATAATCTTTAGAACATTTTTTAATAAATTCAATTTTTTGAAGATCTGTGTCTTCTTTTAAGGCATCTATGCTATTTAGAATACTGCCTATAACATTATTATTAAAAATATTTAATTCTTGAATTATTTCATCAAATTTTTTAGATTGTTCTTTTTGATTTGGCTCTATTCTAGACTCACACTCTTTTTCACATTCAGGACAATTTAAATCACATTTAAAAAGTATTTTTTCAATCATATTTTTTAAATTTAATATTAAGCGATACTTTCATATTAAATGTTTTTATAAAATTTGTAAATAAAAAAGCCGAGATATGCCCGGTTTAATATTTTTCTTCCTGTGTTTTTTTGTAGCAGCTTCATGCATTAATTGAGCATTTTAGCTTCCACTTTGTAAATTTTGTGCAAATTGACATTGACATGGACCCATAGCTCTAACCCCAGTGTCATTACACAAAAAACAATGATCACGACTTTCTTTATCTGATGGATGACTCAGATTACAATCAGATAAACAACCGTTTGGACATGGTCTTACTGTACTCTTTGTGTCTCCAATTTTTTGAAGTCCAGTATTATTACACATGGGACAGATTACGATATCGTCAGAAAAAATTTCTATTGGATATTTTGATTCATCAACCCTTTGTATTCGTGCGGAAAATTTTACTATTTTTCCTATTATTAGTGTGTCACCGGTCTCTATCTTCGTCTGATCATTATCTACATTAAATTCGCCAATTTTTTTTCCATCTTTTTGAAAAAGAATTATTTTTTGCATGGTATCCTCCCATTGTCTTTATGTTTTCAATAAATAATATACTTTTTATAATTAATTGTCAATGCACAAAATATATTATAAATACCCTAAAAATAATGTTTTTTATGATTTTTATCTTGACAATTTTTAAATTATATCTTAGTGTTATCTGTAGATCAAATATATCCATGGGAGGATTAAATGGAAAAATTAGTAAAAAAATCGGCAAGACGTTCTTTATTTCGGCTACTTTGTTGTATTTTTATAGTCTTTGTTATTGTGTTTTTTATTTGGCTGGGTAGCAAAAAACATAATTTTCAGGAAACTATTAATAACCCAACTGTTACTAGATCTGCTTTGGCCAATGATCTTGAAGACAGAGATTTACTCCCGTCTAATCATCATTTTAAAAAGCCTTATATAGGACACAACGTAGATTTTTCTGATTCATTATGTGTTTTAATGTGGCAAAAAGAAGCAGCTTCAGCTACAAGAGACTGCGATGGAGTTTCTGACTCCGTGGAGGTCATAGGTGGTTGTATTCAAGGAAGAGTCATTGGAAAGTTATTCTTCTTCAAAGAGAAAAGATTTGGTTTGGAAAATATCTGCAGAGATTCTACTAAATATCTTCCGGTTGCTGTCATGACAGATAGTCCAACACAAACTCAACTATGGAGAGAAAAAAGTAATCAAAATGCGATTTATTTTAAAAGCATTTTTGAGGCCATTGAGGTTTGTGCCGGAACAATTTTATTTCCAGAAGAAACGATACGCATTGTTGATGACATGGCAAATTCAGGTATTGTTATACCGGAAAATCCTACAACCGAACAAATAAAAAGAATTTTAGATCAATATGCCCTTGAAAAGAAAGAGAAATTGATTGCTAGAAAAAAATAAACAAAATTTAGTTATAAGTCCTTGCGCAAGCTTGGACTTTTTTAATAAAAAAAACCGGGATTCCAGCTCAGGAAACCCAGTTATTTTTAAGTCACATTGAAAATCTATAAAAACCTTCTTTGAGAGCCCTTATCTCATCCGAGAACATTTTGATACTCCCATCAATGATTCCAGATTTATCATTGTCATTTAGTGTCTGGATTGATGACAGATTGTCCGCGGTGATTATTTTTAATCCACCGGTGCAGGAATGCAGATTAAAAGATAAGAGAAGTTCATCGAGATTTTTTTCGGATACAAAACCATAGGTTATTGTGTCTTTTGTTTCGCTAGTCTCATGGCAAAGCTCATCTAGACGCGAGAAGTCTATTATGAGCCCCGGCATTTCTTCATTTGCTTCTCTTAAAAGAGCTTGTTCAAAGTTTTCTTCATTTTGAAGTCCACCATGCACAGAAACCTGACACGCACCGGGCCAAGTTTCGGATTTCATCTTCTCTACATTAAATTCTCCACGTTTTTGTAGGATGGCGTGTAATACGTCATTAAAAAAAACGTAGATAATAAGGCCGACACTTTTTTTCATTACTTCCTCCTTATCGGACCGTTGTATTTATCTTTACTCTATAACTCCAATATAAATTAGTCAATAAGTATTAAAATATGGACTTTGACGAGAGTATATAAAAAGACTAAAATTGTATTATGAATAGTCAAGAAATAAAGCTAAATGCAAGCCAGAAAAAAGCTGTTGAATATGGAGACGGACCACTTCTTATAGTTGCTGGTGCTGGAACTGGTAAAACTACTGTTTTAACTCAGCGCGTATATCATCTTATAAAATCAAAAAATTTAAGTCCAGAAAATGTGCTGGCTCTTACTTTTACTGAAAAAGCTGCAACTGAGATGGAGGAGCGTATTGATAGAATGCTTCCTTATGGATATAGTGATTTGTGGGTTATGACCTTTCATGGATTCTGTCAAAAAATTCTAGAAGAAAGCGGAATCAACATAGGATTACCAAGTAGCTTTAGAGTATTAGATGAGACAAGTGCTTGGATGCTAATAAGACGTAATTTAGATAAATTTGATTTAGATTACTATAAACCACTTGGAAATCCAACAAAATTTATAAAAGATTTAATGAAACATTTTTCAAGATGTAAAGATGAATTAATTAGCCCAGAAATTTATTTGGATTACGCTCAAAAATTAAGACTAAATAAAGATTTAACAAATTCCGATGAAGCAGATTTTGAAATTAAAAGAATAGAAGAACTTGCAAACGCATATCACACATATCAAAATGTTTTATTAGAAAACGATGCATTAGATTTTGGAGATTTGATAACTTATACAATTAAATTATTTAAAGAAAGGCCAAATGTTTTAGAAAAATACAGAAAACAATTCGAATATATTTTAGTTGATGAATTTCAAGATACAAATTTTGCTCAATACGAATTAATTAAGATACTAGCCTCAGCAAAAAATAATATTACAGTTGTAGGAGATGACGACCAATCAATTTATGCATTTCGTGGCAGTTCAATGAATAATATTTTAGGCTTTAAAAAAGATTATAAAGACGCACAGGAAATTTTTATAACAGATAATTACAGATCAACTCAAAATATTTTGGATTTGGCTTATGGATTTATAGAATTAAATAATCCAAATAGATTAGAGGTAAAATTAGCAGAATTAAAAAAGGGAAAAGAAAAATTAGACAAAAAATTAAAATCTCATTCAGGAGAAATTGCTGAAATAGAAACAATTGTTTCAGACACAGAGGAAGATGAGGCTCGTGAAGTATTAGAAAAAATTTATGAAATTTTAAAAGATAAATCAGATTTATCATGGAATGATTTTGCAATTTTGCTTCGTTCAAATTCTCAGGCTCGTCCATTTATAAGAGCACTTGATGATGCAAATATTCCATATAATTTTGTTGCATCAAGCGGACTTTATGAAAAAGAAATAGTAGTTGATATAATGGCATATCTTAAATTACTAGATGATTATCATGAATCAACTGCACTGTGGAGAATTTTAAATTTAAAATTCTCAGATTTGGACCACAGAGATCTTGTTAATTTATCACACACAGCAAAGAAAAAGGCAGTATCGCTTTATGAAGTTATAAAAAATCATTTTAGATATATAAAATTGTCAGCAAATACAACAAAAATTTTAGATGAAGTAGTGAGATCAATAGAAAAACATCAAAAAATGGCCCTAACTCAAAAAACTTGGAATGTAATTTGGGAATTTTTAAATGACAGTGGATATTTGAAATACATTGATTCATTGAAAGAATCAGAAAAACAGGAAATTTTTTCTAACTTAAATCAATTTTTTAAAAAAGTAAAAAATTTTGAGCGTGATGATGTAAATGGGCGCGTTAAAGATTTTTTAGAATTTTTTGTTCTTGAGACAGAGTCGGGAGAAAGAGGAAAACTTGCAAATGCCACCGATGATGGACCAGAATCAGTGAAAATTATGACAGTGCATGGTTCAAAAGGACTTGAATTTGATTATGTTTTTATCTGTGGATTGGTTGATAAAAGATTTCCTAGCATTGAAAGATCTGAGAAAATTCCAATTCCAGATGATTTAGTAGAAGAGCAAATTTTAGAAGGAGATGTTCACCTAGAGGAGGAAAGAAGATTATTCTATGTTGCAATGACGAGAGCTAGAAAGGGACTTTATTTTACTCGTGCAAAAGATTATGGTGGTGTAAAAATAAAAAAACCATCAAGATTTTTGGAGGAGTTAAATTTAGTAAAAATAGAAGATGAATTTATAAAAGATGATGCGAGCTTTTATGATAAATTTTCAAAACGAGATGATATAAAAAAAATTGACAAAGAAGATATGAAAAAATTATTACCAAAACAATATTCTTTTTCTCAAATTGCTGCATATGATAATTGTCCAAGACAATATTATTATTCATTTATTTTAAAAATTCCTTCAATGGGGAAATATGTTTTTAGTTTTGGTAAATCAATGCATAGTGCTCTCCAGAAATTTTTTCAGCTTCATAATGCAAGAATTTCAGTAAATCAAATATCACTTTTTGAGAACAAAAAAGTAGAAAAATATAAAATCTCAGTAACAATAAATGAATTAATTGCGATTTATGAAGAAAATTTTATTGATGATTGGTATGAAGATGAGATTAATAAAAAAAAATATTTTGAGCTTGGAAAAAAATTGTTAAGAGATGTATATAAAAAATATGAAAATAATCCCCCAAAAGTAAAATATTTAGAAAAAGGATTTAATATAAAAATTTCTGATTATAGTTTTAAGGGAAATATTGACAGAGTTGATGAAATAGACGGGGGAGTAGAATTAATTGACTACAAAACCGGGAAGGCAAAATCAAAACTAAGCTTTGAAGAAAAACAACAGCTCATAATTTATCAAATTGCATATGAAAATGTTTTCAAAGAAAAAGTTAAAAATTTGAAATTTCATTATTTAGACGATAACTCAGAAATAGATTTTATTGGAAGTGAAAAAGAAAAAGAAAAAGCACAAAATAAAATTTTAGAAGTTGTAAAAAAAATAAATTCATGTGATTTTAAACCAACACCATCCGAACACACATGTAAATATTGCGATTTTAATACAATTTGCCCATTTAAAGAATAGAAGAATTATAAATTCTAAATTCAGAATAAATTATCTAATTATTTAATTTTGAAATTTGTGTAACATTCATTATTCAAAATTCAAGATTAACGCCATGGATTTAATAAAAAATATTTTACCATCCAGTTTGCTTAGAAATAGGATTAAAAATCAAGTTCAAGCTTGTAGTGTTTTAGATAGTTTTTCTAATTTAGTGAGGGGTATTTGGGGAGAGGAGGTAGCAAAAATGGTTAAAGCTAAGTACGTAAAAGAAAAAATTTTATACGTTCATTGTAGTGCTTCTTCTGTTGCAAATGCACTTAGTCTGGCAAGAAAAAAATTAGTAGAAGAAATAAATAAAGCACAAGAAGAAAAAGTTATAAATGATATTGTTTTTTTGCAATAATATTGGGGACTCGGGCTTGTGACTTGGGTTTCTCGAAAAATGTATTGCAGTTGAATTTATGGTCTATTTTGTTATAATTAACACATGAATTTATCTAAATTTTTAATGTATATGATTTTTGCAAGCCTGATTGCGTGGATTGGGTTTTTTGTGCTTATTTCACTTGTAAATCCGAATGAATCAGGAAAATTAACATTTCTTATATTTTATTTAATTTTAGGACTTGCATGTCTAGGAACATTTACTGTAGTAGGTTTTTGGTTTAGGAAAATATTTACTAAAAACGAATTATCATTTTACAATGTAATTGTTTCATTTAGACAAGGATTGTGGTTATCTCTTGTTTTGGTGTTATCATTATATTTGCAATCAAAATTATTGTTAAATTGGATAAATGCGATACTTTTTATTTTGGCACTATCTTTAATTGAATTTTTTTGTTTAAATTATGAAGATAATTCGAAGCATCAACAATAATTATATGGAAAATTTATTAAAACAAATTAAAGAAAGACTTGAAAATGAAATTAAGGAAATAAAAATTTCTGAAGATTTTGAAAGATTGGAGAAAAAGTATTTCGGAAGAAAAGGTGAATTTACAATTGCTATAAAAAGTTTGAAGGATTTGGCAGAGGAACAGAGGCCAGTCATAGGTAAATTAGCAAATGGTGTAAAAAAAGAAATTGAAGAGCTTTTAGAGAACGCAAAACAAAAAATAAATCCAATACAAAGAAAAGCAAAGGAATTTTTATTTGGATTTGACCCAACCCTACAAGGTAGCAAGAAAGAATTGGGCCATCTGCATCCATGTACACTAGTTTTAAATGAAATAATTGATATTATGAGTTCAATGGGCTTTATGGTTATTGATGGACCAGAGCTTGAATCAGAATATTATAATTTTGAAGCATTAAATATTCCCGCATCACATCCGGCTCGTGACATGCAGGATACTTATTTTATTAAAACAGATAAAAATTTTAAATATAGTGAAAAATTAGTTTTAAGAACTCAGACATCAGCACTTCAAGTTAGAACAATAGAACAATTTGGCGCACCACTTCGTGCAATTTTTCCAGGTCGATGTTTTAGAAATGAAGCGACGGATGCTTCTCATGATAATACTTTTTATCAAATAGAAGGACTTATGATTGATAAAAATATTTCAATAGCAAATTTAGTTTCTGTAATGAATAACATTTTATCCCAAATATTTAAACGTGAAATAAAAACTCGACTTAGACCTGGATATTTTCCATTTGTCGAACCGGGATTTGAACTTGATATAAATTGTCTTATTTGTGGAGGCGAGGGGTGTTCTGTTTGTGGAGATGGTTGGTTGGAAATAATGCCATGCGGATTAGTTAATCCAAAAGTTTTGGAATATGGAGGATTAGATCCTAAAGAATATTCTGGATTTGCTTTTGGGATCGGATTTACAAGACTTGTAATGATGCTTTATGGAATTAATGACATAAGATTATTACAATCGGGTGATCTAAGATTTATTAAACAATTTTAGAAATTCAATTTTTTGTTTTAATCTTATAATTTAATATTATGTATATATCAAAAAAATGGCTTGGAAATTATGTCGAATTGCCAAAAGAACTAGACTCACAAGAATTAGCAGAGAAAATTACTACTTCAATTGTTGAAATCGATAATTTTTTTGATCAAGAAAAAGAATTGGAAAATATAATAGTTGCAAAAATTATTGAAATAAATAATCATCCAAATGCAGACAAGCTAAAAATTTGTCAGGTTGATTCAGGAAACAGAGGAATGTTAAAAATTGTATGTGGTGGAAATAATTTAAAAAAAGGAATGATAGTGGCTTTAGCACTACCCGGTGCAAAAGTTAGATGGCATGGAGAGGGAGAGCCTGTAATTTTAGAAAAAGCAAAAATTAGAGGAGTTGAATCAGATGGAATGATTTGTGCCGCTGAGGAAATTGGATTAGCAGATTCTTATAGTGTAGAGGGTGGAATTGCAGATTTAAATCTAGACGATTCTTATATAGGAAAAAATATCGCAACAGCTCTTCATTTAGATGATGTAATTTTTGAAATTGATAATAAATCACTTACAAATAGACCTGATTTGTGGGGTCATTATGGAATTGCTCGTGAATTATCAGCCTTGCTTGATTTACGATTTAAAAAATTAAAATTTCTTGAAAAATTTAGGAAAACAAAGGGAGATGAATTTAGTATTGAAATTTTAGACAAAGAATCTTGTCCAAGATATTTGGGCGTTTTAATTGAAAACATTGAAGTTTCTGGCTCACCACAATGGATTAGGGCATATTTAGAAAAATCGGGAATAAGATCTATAAATAATATTGTTGATATTACAAATTTTGTAATGCTTGAACTTGGTCAACCACTTCATGCATTTGATGCAAAAAATTTAGACGATAATAAAATAATTGTAAGAAAAGCAAATAAAGGAGAGAAATTTAAAACACTTGATCGAGAAGAAAGAATTTTGACACAAGAAGATTTACTAATTTGTGATGCTAAAAAGCCGGTTGCATTAGCTGGAATAATGGGTGGGGAAAATAGTGAAATAACAGATTCAACAAAATCAATTTTTATAGAATCGGCAAATTTTAAAGCCTCTTCCATTAGAAAAACATCTATGAGATTGGGGCTTCGTACTGATGCAAGTGCGAGATTTGAAAAATCACTTGATCCTGAGTTAGCAAGATGTGCAATTTTTAGAGCAATAGAACTAGTTGAGCAATTGTGTGTAAAAAGTAAAGTTGTAAATGAAATTATAGATTCGGATTTTTCATCAAAAGAAAAAATAATCATAAATTTAAATATTAAATTTTTAAATGATAGAATTGGTTGTGAAATTGCTGTCGATAAAATTATCTCAATTTTAAATAATTTAGGATTTATAATAAAAAACAAAAAAACATATTTAGAGGTAACCGTTCCAAGTCATAGGGCAACAGGAGACATAAAAATACCAGAAGATTTAGTTGAAGAAATTGCAAGAATTTATGGATACAAAAATATTGTAGTAAAAGAACCAATTATATCACTAAAACCAGTTTACAGAGACAAATCAATACAGCTAGAAAGAAATATTAAAAATTTTATTTCAAAAGATTTAGGATATTGTGAAATTTATAATTATTCAATGATTTCAGAAGATGAAATAAATTTTGTTAATGGAAAAACAGATAATTATATAGAAATAGCAAACGCTGTTTCAAAAAATCTTAAATATTTAAGAAATAGTTTGAATATTAGTTTATTAAAAAATGTATCGAGTAATTTAAGATTTTATAAAGAGTTTAAAATTTTTGAAATTGGAAGAATTTTCAGAAAAGAAAATGGAGAATTTCGTGCAAATAAAAATTCGAAAGAATTTTTACCAATGCAGGATAAATTTTTAGGATTTGCAATTTCCGGAAGGGATAAATTTTTTGAATTAAAGGGAGACATTGAATCAGCTTTTTCATATCTCAAAGTAGACTTTAAAGAAGTGCCGTGTAATAATGATTTATTTGAAAATAATAAGTGTTTGGAATATCACTCAAGTGGAGAATTAATTGCTTGCTTTGGTGAAATCAAAAAACAAATTTTAAATAATTTTGATATTGATAAATCAGATGTATTATTTGGAGAAGTTAATTTTTCTAAGCTTTGTAAATATTCAAAGGATAAAAGAGAATACAGAGAACTTCCAAAATTTCCAAAAATGACTCAAGACATTTCAATGCTTTTGGATTATTCATCTAATTGGAAGGACATAGAAAAAAGAATCAAATCTACCTCAGCTTTAATAGAAGGTGTAGAACTTTTTGATATATATGAGGGAGAAAAAATTGGAAAAGGATTGAGATCAATTGCTTTTCATGTAACGTTTTATGATTCAACAAAAACTTTAGTAAGTGAAGAAATTGAGAAAATAATGTCAGAAATAAGAAGAATTTTGGTCACAGAATTTAAAGCAAAAATAAGATAATTTATAACTTACTATTTTTAATTTTCAATTGATTTATAATTACTTTATTCACTATTTAAATTATAAATTGAAAATAGTAAATCAATTTAAATTTGTAAATAATAAATAGAAAATAAATAATATGTACGAAATAAAAAAAATTCATTCCCAATCACTTGCAAATTACTTAGCACTTATAAGTAGTATTACGGTTTTTTTATTTGGTTTGATAAATTTTTCTATAAATATACTTAATGTTGCTACTAGATCCTATTGGCGAGATCTTCTTGTCAGTTGGTTTATTAGCGTTATTGTATTTTATGTGATCGCATGGATTATAGGATATTTATTTTCTATAATTTATAACTTTTTTTCAGCAAGAATTAGAGGTATAATTATAGATGTAGAGAGTCTGGAATTGAAAGATGGGGTAGAACAAAAAACAACAAAGAAGGAAGAATTTTAGTTTATCTAATAAAAATATAAAAAATAAATTAAAATTTTTTTAAACAAAAAAATAAAACAAAAAACATGGAAATAAGCATGATATTGAAAATTTTAATTTTAGTTGTTGTAGTTGTAGCTCTTTATTTATTGAAATCTAGTAAAAACAATACAAATGGAAAAAATGAGATTATTTTTTCTAATTTTAAAAACAATAAAAAGCTTATTGACCCAATAATAGATAAATTTACTATTAATGTTACTCAACTTGCTATAGATAAAAAATTAGATCCTGTTATTGGAAGAGAAAAAGAAATCAGACGCGTAATGCAAATATTGTCTAGAAGAAAGAAGAATAATGTAATTTTATTGGGCAAGGCTGGAATTGGAAAAACTGCAATTGTAGAGGGATTAGCAATTGCAATAGTGGAAAAAAAAGTACCAACATCACTACTCTATAAAATTGTTTTAATAATAGACATGTCTGCTATTTTGGCAGGTAC
>JAQVMR010000011.1 GCA_028703545.1 Patescibacteria group bacterium | reverse complement strand
AAACTTCAACCAGTTAGAATGAAATATAAGGATTGTATTTTGGACTTGATTGATACTCCTGGTCATATGGATTTTAGTTATGAAGTTAGTCGTTCAATTGCCTGCGTTGAGGGAGCAATTTTAGTAGTAGATGCAACAAAAGGAATTCAGGCTCAAACACTTGTAAATTTACGTTTTGCTCAAGAACAAAATTTAAAAATTGTTCCAGTTATAAATAAAGTTGATTTACAAACCGCTGATCTAGAAAAAACAAAAGAAGAAATAGTAAATTTAATTCACTGTAATCCAGATGATATAATTGGAATTTCAGCAAAAACAGGATTAAATGTTGATAAATTACTAGACCAGGTAATAAATTTAGTTCCAGAGCCGCGTATTGATTTTTCAAAAAACAGAGCTCTCATTTTTGATTCTGTTTATGATGAATACAAAGGAATAATAAGTTATGTTAGAATTGTTGAGGGAAAATTTAAAAGAGGAGATAAAATAAAATTTTTAGGAACTAAGAAAACAGCAGATGTTTTAGAGGTCGGATATTTTAAGATCAAGCATGAAAAATCAGATGAGCTTCAAAGTGGGGAAATAGGTTATATAATAACAGGTGAAAGAGATTTAAGAAGCGTAAGGGTCGGAGATACAATTTCATTTGTTTCAGAACAAAATGAAGCGCTACCAGGATATAAAATTGTAAAACCAATGGTTTTCGCGGGAATTTATTCTCGAGGGGGTGATAATTACGAAGAACTTCGTGATGCCGTAGAAAAATTAAAATTAAATGATTCTTCGCTTGAAATTCAAAAAGATTCATCACCTGTTTTTGGGTTTGGATTTAGATGTGGATTTTTAGGATTATTACATCTTGATATATTTTTACAAAGATTAAATAGAGAATATAATCTTGATTTAGTTGTAACAATTCCATCTGTTGCATATCGTGCTTATTTAAAAAATGAGATGATTCACAAATTCAAAGGTGATATAATAAAAGATGACAAAGTAAGTTATATAGAACTTACAAAACCAGCAGAATTGGAAGAGCAATTTATCAATTATATAGAAGAACCAATCGTAACAATGGATATTGTAACACCAAGTGCATACATTGGTTCCGTTATGAGTTTAGCAACAGAGCGTCGTGGAATTTATAAAAATACAAAATATTTGGATCAGGATTTAGTTGTTTTACAATATGAAATTCCACTTACTCCTATTTTAGTTGATTTTTATGATAAATTAAAAAGTGTAAGTCGTGGTTATGCATCTTTAAATTATGAATTTTTGAAATATGAAAGAGTCGATTTATTGAGACTGGATATTTATATAGCAGAGGAACTTGTTGAGCCTTTATCATCTTTTGTTTATAAAGATGAGGCCTATAGGGTGGGTCGTGGAATCGTAGACAGATTAAAAGAAGTAATTCCAAGACAACAATTTGTTGTAAAAATTCAAGCATCAATTGGTTCAAAAGTTATTGCAGCGGAAAGATTAAGCGCGCTTCGAAAAGATGTTACAGCAAAATTATATGGAGGAGATGTAAGTAGAAAGAAAAAATTATTAGCAAAACAGAAACAAGGTAAAAAAAGAATGCAATCCAGCGGTAGAGTTGAATTGCCTCAAGATGTATATTTATCAGTATTAAAAAGAGATTAATACAAATAATTAACTCCAACAGCCCAGGCCAACATAGAAAATATAACAATAGTAGCTGTTATTACCCAAAATATTCTTACTAGTTTACTTTTTTTCATAAATTTATGTCTTATAAATATTTTAGCAAATATTTATCAAACAATGAAGAGCTTTTAAATATTTTTCATTACTCCATATTTTTTCTTGTTATAAAGATACTACTTAGATTCATATTGTTTTTAGGAGCTTTTTTCTTTATGTTTCCAATTATGAAACTCGGAATAATGGGCTTTGTATTGTTTTTTATTATAATATTTTTTTGTATTATTTCCACATATATTGTTTATAAAAAATGGGAATATGATTGTTTGGTTGTTACAAATAAAAAGTGTATCAATTGTTATTTTGGTTTTTTAAAAAATGATATGGAAGAATTTTTATTAGATAATATTTTACAAATTGATATAGAATACAGAAATTTATTTTTTAAATTATTTAAAATAGGGGATTTACTTATTAAATTAAAAAATAGAGAAATTGTTTATTTTGATTTTATATATAAGCCATTGAATGTTAAAAATTTTATTTTAGAAACACGCGTTTAGTTTGAATATGTGTTATTTTTTAGGTATAATAAATACATGATTAAACAAAAAGAATCATTATTTTTTAGAATTTTTTCGTCAAAAATATTTTTTGTGCTGGTTTTAATATTTTCAATATATCTAGCAACTAATTTATATAAAGATTTACAACAGAGAAAACGTATAAAACAAGAAATTCAAAATCTTAAAAATCAGATTAATGAAGTAGATACACAAAACAACGATTTAAAAAATCTTATAAGCTATTTTGAAACAGATGAATATGCGGAATCATTTGCAAGAGAAAAGTTGGGATTTAAAAAACCGGGAGAAAAAATTATTATTTTACCAAAACAAGAAAATGTATCAAATGAATCTGAAAATAGAAATGAAAAAGCAAAAATTTATGATAATATAAAATCCTGGTGGGCTTATTTTTTTGCAAGTAAAAATAAATAAATATGAAACTTAAAAAAATTATTTTATTATTTGTTTTATTTATTTTTATATTGTTTCTTTTTTCTTTTTTTGATGTTTATTTTGTAAAATCAGATTTATTGCTAGGTAGATTTTTTGCTCAAAAGATTCCCTTCCCAGCAATTTATTGTAGTGGGTATTTTATAAGCACAGACAGATATGAGACATTTTTAAATGACTATAGAATTTATTTTTTGTTTGATAATGGAGTCAATAAAGATAAGCAATATATCAATTCAGCAATCAAAAAACTTTTGGGTTTGGATTTTATAGATAAGATGAATAAGAAATTAGACGTGAATTGTGAAAAAAATCAAGAATATTTAGAGTTTAGAGATAATTTTTATTTGCAAAATAACATAAACAAGGATATTATTCTAAAATTAAAGACAAATTTAGATTTCCAAGAAAATAAATTTGAAGAATATGTAGTATTTCCTACATTTTGTAGAATAAAAATTTCTGAAAAATTGCAATCTTTTGATTTCAACAAAAACCAAAGGAAAAAAATTGATGAAATATATTCTGATATATTAAAAAATCCGGATAAATTTACAGAATATAGTGATAAGTATAATGATGAAAATATTAGACCAATTAAAAAAATTGGTTGGTTGTCCAAGGTTGATTTACCACAGTCATTGGCTGATATTATAGATAATATGAATGTCGGAGATATCTCGCCAGTTTTTCAAAGTATATCAGGATTTCATATTTATAAAATAGAAGCAATTATAACAGGAGAAAAAGATCAGAAATTTTATGAATTTAGTCAAGTTTTTTTACCAACCAAAAGTCTAGATGATTATATTGAGGAGTATTTAGTTAATAGAAAATTTAAAGTTTTGATTCCATAATGATGCCGGGATAGCTCAGTTGGTAGAGCAGTGGTATCGTAAACCAAAGATCGCAGGTTCGAATCCTGTTCCCGGCTCCATGAAAGTAATTTTATAAATATTAAATAAAAAGATAATGGAAAATAAACATATTGAAATGAAAGAAATAAAAAACGGTTGGATAGACGAAAAAAGTAAAAGAGGTGACTCTGCTTTAAATTTTTTGAGCTCAATAGATTACAAAGATTACAGTCCACGGGAATTACATTTTTCTGGCGGGAATATGGATACTCTTAATAGAGTTGCATCTGGCATTGCTGAAATCTCTGAGCTTAAAGTTCTTTACAGCAACAATGAAATAGAACAAATTCATGTTGCTTTTACAGCAGAAATGGGAGGAATTTTAGATGTTTATATACAGGGTAGTGTTTTAAAAGATTATTTGAGAGAATTTTAAAAATATGAATTTTGAAATATCACAAACACAAGAAAAAAAAGAGTTTTTTTATCCAAAAATTGAATACAGAAGAGAACCAGCACTTGAGCTTTTTAGTAAACTTTTAAAAGAAGAAGATAAAGAATTATTGGAATTAGTAAATAAAAATGACAGGGAAACACTTCAGTGGCTAACTATGACATTTGATCATCCAGAAAGGAACTATTCTGTTTTTTTAAATATAAAAGAAAATAAAGAACACATCGATAATCCACAAGATACAAGAAATAAATTATTTAATATTTTAGAAAAACATAAAAATGATTTTTTACAAGATAATAATTTTGAAAGTGATATAAGTGAATACTCTGAAAGAATGAAAAAGTTAATAGAATATTTTAAGCCAATTGATCTTGAATCAAGAGTTCAAAATGTTATAAAAGTTTATGCTGATAATATAGTTGATAACCCACAACAATGCTGGGCTATAAAAATTAATAAAGACGCCTTTATGCTGTCTCACAGTCAAAATCAAGATAATTTTGATCATGAATTTATACACATATTTATCAATCCTATTGTAGATAAATTATCAGAACAATTTTCTGAGATTGATAAAGAGAAATTAAAAAAGATGATACATCCTAAGCTTTTAGAACAATATGGGGGTGATTTTAAAAGTGCTTTATGTGAAGTTATTATTCGTGTTTACGGAGATGATTTTAAACGTGACGAGGAAAAGTATGCAGGTAAATTTACTTATGAATTAGGTAATCGGGTTTATACTTTGTATCAAAAATATTCTAATCAAGAAAAGGATAAAGAAGTTGATTTCGAGACTTTTTTATTAAATAATAAAGATGTTTTATTAAATTAATATTAATTTTTAGTCAAAAATACAAAAATGTAGTAAAATATAAATAGAAACAAAAATAAATGATAAAACTTAATAACATATCAAAATTTTATAAGCCAGACGTCTGGGCTGTAAATAAAGTGTCTCTTGATATTGATCCAGGAGAATTTGTTTCTATTGTTGGACAATCTGGAACTGGCAAGAGTACGCTTGCAAAACTTTTATTTGCAGAAGAGCGTCCAACTGAGGGAACAATAGAAATTGGTGGTTGGGATATAACCGATATAAAGCAACATGAAGTTCCATACCTAAGGCGTCAAATTGGATTTATATTCCAGGATTTTAAATTATTACCAAAGAAAAATATTTATGAAAATATAAGTTTTGCCATGCAAACATCAGGAATGGATGATAGTCAAATTAAAAAAGTTTTGCCTCAGATTTTAAAAATTGTTGGTCTTCAGCATAAAGCAGAAAGATACCCAAACCAACTATCAGGCGGAGAACAACAAAGAGCAGCCATAGCCAGATCTTTAGTTCATCAACCAAAATTACTAATAGCAGATGAACCAACTGGAAATTTGGATTCAATTAATTCAAGAGAAATAATTGATTTACTTTTACGAATTAATCATTTAAACACAACTGTAATTTTAGTTACGCACAATAGGGATATTGTAAATAGTTTAAATAAACGAGTTGTAACAATGGAGGGTGGGCGTATTATAAGTGATCAGAAAAGGGGACGCTATATATTATAATTTAGATTTTTAAACAACATTCAAAATTAAAAAATATGTTTGTAAATTTTAGAAGAGTATTCAAATTTGCTGCACAAGATTTTGGAAGAAATATTTGGCTTTCAATAGTAAATATTACTATTTTAATTTTGGCACTTTTAACAATTAATTTTTTGATTATTTTTAACTTACTTACAAATAATGCAATTCATGTAATAAAAGAAAAAGTTGATGTAAGTATTTATTTTAAACAAACCATAACACAAGAACAAATTGATGATTTAAAACAAAAAATTTCTTCATCTCAATATATAAAATCAGTTGATTATGTTTCAGAAGAAGAATCTTTAGAAAATTTTATAACAAAACACGCTCAAGATGAAAATCTTCTAAATGCAATAGAAGAACTTAAAAAAGATAATTCAAGCGTATTTTTGGCAAGTTTAAAAATAAAAGCTAAGGATATATCAATGTATGAGAGCATATTAAAGGAGCTTAAAGAAAGTCAGTACGTTGATTTATTTGAGATAGACGAAAATCAATTTCAGGATTATACATTAATGACACAAAGATTGATAAATATTTCAGATAAAATTAGACTTTTTGCCTATGTGCTGTCAGGAGTATTTATGCTTATAGCTTTTATGATGGTTTTTAATACAATAAAAATCGCAATCTATACTCACAGAGACGAGATAGCTATTATGAAATTAGTTGGTGCAACAGAAAATTTTATTAAAGCTCCGTTTATATTGAATATTTTATTTTATAATATGATTGCTTTAATTTTAATTATAGTTATAGTTTATCTTGGTGGAATATTTTTACAACCAATAATGGATAAATTATTTGAAGGATATACAATTAATCTAATCTCTTATTTTAATTCCAATTTTATTGTAATATTTTTTGGACAGTTACTATTATCTTGTGTGTTTTCAATAATTAGTTCTCTTATTTCAATAAAGAGATATTTAAAATTTTAAATTTAATAAAAATAAAAAATCAGCTTTCTAAAAAAGAGCTGATTTTTTTATATAATTTATTTTTTCTCTTCGACTGATACAAAATTTCTAAGTTTTAATTTACCATCAAATGCTTTTACTTTTTTTTTGGCAAATTTAACTATCCCAGGTTTTGCAGCATAAAGAGTGTCATCATTACCCTTTTTTACGTTTGTGCTTGGGTGATATTTGCTTCCGCGCTGTTTTATAATAATTTGGCCAGGTTTTACACTTTGTCCATGTTGCATTTTCACGCCTAGCATTTTTGGTCTGGAATCTCTTCCCAGCTGAGTAGAACCACCAGATTTCTTATGTGCCATATTTTTAGTATTTTAATTGATAACTTACAAAATTATATCAAAAATACTGATATTGTCAAATACGCCTTTGGGTGATATTATATATAAAGAATTTATAATTAAATATATTTATATATTATGCTATATTCAAAAATTGTTTTGGATCATTTTCAAAATCCAAGAAATCAGGGCAAAATTGCAAATCCAGATGCTATTTCTCAGGTTGGGAATCCTGTTTGTGGAGATATAATGAAAATATATCTTAAAATTAACAAAAAGAATAATAAAATAGAGGATATTAAATTTGAAACATTGGGTTGTGGGGCGGCTATTGCATGTTCATCTGTAGTAACTCAAGCTGCAAAAGGGAAGACACTAACAAATGCCTTAAAACTAGATAAGAATATTATACTGAAGAAGTTGGGCGGATTACCAGCTCAGAAGGTTCATTGTTCAATGTTGTCCATAGAGGCGCTTCATAAAGCCATAAATGATTATTTAAAGAAACCAAATGAAAAAAAAAATAGAAAAATCAATACAAAAAATTAAGAGTATTTTGGAGATTGATGGCGGAGACATTGAAGTTGTTGATTTTGATAAAAATAAAAATATTATAAAAATAAAACTTTTGGGTGTTTGTCAACATTGTCCAATGGCTGAGTTAACAATTACAGGATTTATTCAGGAAGAACTTAGAAAAGTCATACCAAAAGTAAAAGTAGAAAGAATTTAATATGAAAAGAATTTATTTTGATAATGCAGCCACAACAAAAATTGATGAAAGCGTCATGAAAGCAATGATACCTTATTTTAATTTAGAATTTGGAAACGCTTCTTCCATCCATGAATTTGGACAAAAAGCAGAGGCAGGAGTTTTAAACGCTAAGTATATTATTTCTAAATTTTTAAATTGTAAGCCAAATGAAATAATTTTTACATCAGGTGCTACAGAAAGTAACAATACAATACTTCAGGGGGTTTTTTCTGATTTTAAGGGACATTTAATTACTACAATGTTTGAACATCCTTGTGTTTTAGAAACAGCAAAATATCTTTTAAGGCGCGGAGTTGATGTGACATTTATAGCACCAGAAAAAAATGGAGTAATTGATCCACAAAAGATTTTTAGAGCAATAAAAGAAGATACAAGATTGGTTTCTATAATGTATGCTAATAATGAAGTTGGAACTGTTTCAAACATAGCGCATATTGGCAAAAAAATAGAAGAATTAAATCAGAAAAGAATTAATAAAATTTTATTTCACACAGATGCGGTTCAGGCTTGTTATTTTAGAGACATGGATGTTAAAAAATTAAGAACTGATTTTGTATCCATTTCTTCACATAAAATTTATGGACCCAAGGGAATTGGTGCATTTTTTATGCGCGAACATACAAAATTATCTCCACTTATGTATGGAGGACATCAGGAATATGGAATAAGACCAGGAACATATAATGTTCCTGCGATTATTGGATTTGGAAAAGCAATTCAATTAATTTCTAGCAAAAATCACAAAAAAACAATAGAAAAAATGAAAAAAATTAGAGATTTTATAATAAAAGAATCATTAAAAATAAAAGGAGTATTCTTAAATGGGGACAGGGAGCAAAGACTAGAAAATAATATAAATTTATTATTTGAGAATATTGAAGGAGAAAGCTTGTTGTTAAAATTAGATTTAGAGGGAATTGCTTGTTCTACTGGTTCAGCATGTGCCTCTGGATCACTTAGCGCTTCTCATGTTTTGCTTTCAATGGGAATAAAACCAGAAAATGCCCATGGATCCTTGAGAATTAGTTTAGGTAAATACAATACAATGGAAGAAGCAGAAAGATTTATTATTACTTTAAAAAAGTCAGTGGGGCAATTGAGAGAATTTTCACCATTTAAATAAATTATGTTTCATAAATTAAAAATATTTTTTAGAAAAACATGGATAATAATTCCTATGATTTTTTCAATTTTAATAAATATATCGATTTGGATTATTATTTATAGGATTATAGATTTTACGAAATCAATGCATGTGCTACATTATAATTTTTATTTTGGGGTGGATTATTTAAATGATACGAAGTATATATTATTTGCACCAATACTTGGATTATTGTTTATATTATTAAATTTTATTTTAGGTTATTTTTATAATTTAAAAAAAGAATCCATTGTTTTGCCATATATACTGTCTTCATCTGCTATGTTTTTAAATGTGTTAATGTTAATTTATTTATTAAAAATAATTTCAATAGAATATTAATATGATAAATGTAATTATAGTAAAAATTTTTATTTTGACAACAATTTCTGCAATTATTGCCTTTTTAATTACTCCTATTGTGAGTTATTTTTTATATAAATATAAACTAAGAAAGCAAATACGATCAGAGGAATGTGCACCTATTTATTTTAATTTACACAAAGCTAAAGAAGGAACTCCTACGATGGGGGGAGTGATAATTTGGTTAACTGTTCTTTTGGTCATCGGGATTTTTTATATTTTATCTTTAATTTTTCCAGACACAAAAATTGCTATTCTAAATTTTTTTTCAAGATCTCAAACCCTTCTACCGCTCGGGGCTCTAATATCTTCAGCTTTTGTTGGTTTGGTTGATGATTATATGGGAGTCAGAAAAATTGGTTCAAAGGGTGGTGGACTTAGTGTTCGGCAAAAGCTTTTAATTTATTTAACAATATCTCTTATAGGAGCACTTTGGTTTTACTTTAAACTTGATTGGGACGTTTTACACATCCCTTTTATTGGAAATTTTAATGTTGGATTGTGGATTATTCCAATATTTATATTAGTTGTTACGGCGACATCATTTTCTGTAAATGAAACAGATGGTCTTGATGGTCTCGTGGGTGGATTGCTTTTGGTTTGTTTTGTGGCTCTCGGTGTGATTTGTTTTTTACAGGGAAAATTTGATTTATGCTTTTTTTGCGCCGTTATAGTTGGAGCTTTAGCAAGTTTTCTTTGGTTTAATATACCACCAGCAAGATTTTTTATGGGGGATACTGGATCTATGAGTTTAGGTGTAACACTTGGGGTAATTGCCATGCTTACAAATACATTGCTTTATTTACCAGTTTTTGCATTTATATTTTTGATAGAATCATTGTCGGTTATTATCCAGATAATTTATAAAAAAACACATAATGGAAAGAAGCTATTTTTATCAACTCCAATTCATCATCACCTAGAAGCAAAGGGTTGGCAGGAATCAAAAATTGTTATGCGTGCCTGGTTACTAAGTGGAATTTTATCTGTTGTAACGCTTATTATTTATTTGTTTGATAAGGGTATTTAATTAGTTTTAAATTTTTATTGTAAATTTTGAAATTGATTATGATTAATTTGAAAGGAAAAAAAGTTTTGATAATGGGGCTAGGAATTATTGGAAAGGGTTTGAAGGACGCTTTGTTTTTTTATGATAAGGGATCTATTGTGACTGTTACTGATTTGAAAACTGAAAGTGAGCTCGGAACCTCAATTGATGAATTAAAAAATAAAGATATTAAATTGCACCTAGGAAAACACATTGAAAGTGATTTTATTGAAAATGATATTATAGTAAGAAATCCCGCAATTCCAGATGATTCCAAATTTTTGCAAATTGCAAAGAGGTATAATAAAAAAATTATAATGGACGAATCATATGCGATAACATTCACAGACGCAAAAGTAATTGGAATCACAGGAACAAGAGGAAAAACAACAACTTCAACATTGATTTATGAAATTTTGAAATATGCGAAAAGAGATGCCTACTTATCTGGAAATATAAGAGGAACGGCAACCCTACCACTTATTGAAAAGCTAAGAAAAAATTCTTATCTGGTTTTAGAACTGTCATCGTGGCAATTAGAGGGTTTTAGAGATGAAAAAATTTCCCCAGAATATTCTATAATAACAAATATTTATAGTGATCATTTAAATAGATATAAATCAATGGATGATTATGTTCTTGATAAAAAATATATTTATAAATTTCAGGATAAAAATGGAATTTTATTTATAAACAAAGACAGGCAGGATAAATATTTTAAACAATTTAAAAAGGAAGCGTCAGGAAGAGTAATTTATTTTTCAAAGAATGATTGTAGGGACTATAATACAAATTTAATCGGTGACCATAATTTAGAAAATATTGCATGTGCAAGAAAGGTTGCATTAGAGCTTGGAATTTCAGAAGAAACTATAAAAAAAGCCATTTCAAATTTTAAAGGAATTGAATTTAGATTAGAAAATATTACTGAAATAAATGGAATTAGTTTTATAAATGATAGTGCCAGTACCTCCCCTGATGCAGGAATAATGGCCCTTAATTCTTTTGATAAAAAAGTTTTATTTATTTGCGGTGGAGCAACGAAAAATTTACCACTCGATGACTTTGCAGAAAGTATTTTAAAAAAAGCAAAAAAAGTTGCTCTATTAAAAGGTGATGATTCATTAAAATTAAAAAAAATACTAGATAAAGAAAATAAAGATCTAGTTTTAGATATTTATAGTGATTTTGAAAAGGCTGTTTATGATTTATATAAAATAGCCATTAAAAAAGATATAATTCTACTTTCCCCCGGTTGTGCAAGTTTTGGATTATTTATAAATGAGTTTGATAGGGGTAATCAATTTAATAAAATTGTAAATAAAATAAAAAATGAGATTTAATAGAGAAAATAAAATCAAATCATTATTTAGATCAATTTTACAAAAAGATAAATCAAAACATGGCCCAGATTACAAAATTGTTGTAATTACTTGGCTCTTGGTTTTATTTGGCGTGCTTGTTCTTTTATCTTCAAGTCCTGTTTTTTCGTATAAAAAATACGAAAACACATATTATGTTTTTTGGCATCAGATTTTATTAGGAGTTTTACCGGGTATTTTTTGTTTTTATGTATTGTCAAAAATAGATTTTAATGTATGGAAAAAATATTCACTATTAATGCTCATTATATCAATAATTCTTTTATCCTTGGTTTTTGTTCCAGGACTTGGAACTGATTATGGAAAAGATGCAAAAAGTTGGATAAATGTATTTGGAATGTCAGTTCAACCCTCAGAAATTGTAAAATTGACTCTTTTAATTTATCTTGCAAGTTGGATAGAATCGCGGGGTCAAAGAGTGAAAGATTTTTATGAGGGCTTCGTTCCATTTTTATTTTTATTGATAATTATTGCAATTTTAATGTTATTACAGCCAGATTTAGGAACTCTATTTATAATATTTATAATTGCATTTACTGGATTTTTTGTTGGTGGTGGCAATATAAAACATATAATATCTCTGCTTATTATAGCTTTTGTTTCTGGTTTTATAGCAATAAAAAATGCTCCATATAGATTGGCAAGATTAACAGTATTTTTAAATCCAAACTCAGATACAAGCGGTATTGGCTATCACTTAAATCAAGCGCTTATTGCAATTGGTTCTGGTGGAATTTTTGGTGTAGGACTTGGGCAATCAAGACAAAAATATGGTTATATTCCAGAAGTTGCCGGGGATTCAATTTTTGCAATAATGGGAGAAGAATTGGGGTTTTTTGTTTGTTTTTTATATATTTTAGCAATATTTCTTTTGATGTCTTATGGGCTTAAAGTTTCAAGCAGGACAAAAGGTATCTATGGAAAAGTTTTATCGGTTGGAATTATTTCATGGATTGGATTTCAAAGTTTAATAAATATTTGTTCAATGATAGGTCTTATGCCAATGACAGGAGTTCCGCTTCCATTTGTAAGTTACGGAGGAACCGCCATGATAATGAATTTGTCAGCAATGGGAATACTTGTTAATATATCAAAACATACAAGATAATTTTTAAATTTAAAATTTTGAACTTCGAATAAATAATTAATTATTAAATTCCGAAATTTATTCGTTGTTTAAAATTAAAAATTATGAAATTAATGTTTACTGGTGGAGGAACACTAGGACCAGTTAATCCACTGCTAGCCATAATAGATGAAATTAAAAAGAATCATAAAAATGATGAAGTTTTTTGGATTTCAACAAAAAATGGAATTGAAAATAATTATTTAAATTTACGCGGAATAAAGACATATCAAATAAGCGCCGCAAAGCTTCGTAGATATTTATCAATTTATAATGTTTTAGATGTTTTTATTTTTATAAAAAGTTTATTTGAAAGTTATAAAATTATAAAAAAAATTAATCCAGATATAATAATAAGTGCTGGCGCCTATGTAAGTGTGCCCACTGTAATAATAGGAAAATTATTAAAGAAAAAAATATTGATTCATCAACAAGATGTTTGGATTGGACTTGCAAACAGAATTATGAAATTTTTTTCTGATACCATTACTGTTACATTTGAATCACAATTAAAATATTTTGCTAATCGCGCAATACTAACAGGAAATCCATCAAGATTTAAAATTAATGATGTAGCTAATTTATCCAGAGATTTAATTTTAAAAAAGTATAATTTTAATAAAAAACCAATACTTTTAATTTTGGGTGGTTCAAGTGGGGCGGCAAATTTAAACAATGAAATTTATGCTGCCCTTGATAGATTACTCCAAACATTTCAAGTTATTCACTCAACCGGAGAAAATAAAAATTATAAAATAGAAAAGAAGGATTATTACCAGTATGAATTTTTAGATAGAGAATTGTTAGATTTTATGTTTATTGCAGATATAGTGGTTTCTCGTGCTGGTATGGCAACGCTGACTGAATTGTCTTTATTAAAAAAAACAGCAATAATAGTGCCTTTGCCTGGGCATCAGGAAGAAAATGCAAAATATTTTGAAAAATATGGAGCTGTGGATAACTCTGATTTAAAAAACTTGACAGAAAAAATTTTTTTGCTCCACGCAAATGAAAATAAAAAATTATCACTTTCAGAAAATATAAATAAAATTATGCCACACGATTCAGTAGAAAAAATAATTGCACATATTTATGGATATTAAAAAAATAAAACAAGTTCATTTAATAGGAATTGGTGGAATTGGAATTTCTGCAATTGCAAAAATGATGATAGAACTTAAAAAACAAGTTTCTGGTTCTGATCTATTAAAAAATTCCCTAACACAAGATTTAGAAAAATTAGGAGCTAAAATTTTTTACGAACATAATGTAAAAAATTTAGATAAAAATTGTGATTTAGTAATTTATTCTCCTGCAATAGAGAATGATAATCCAGAATTAGTACTTGCAAAAAAATTAAACATTCAATGTTTATCGCATTTTGATTTTTTGGGAGGACTATCAAAAGATTATACAACAATTGCAATAACTGGTACTCATGGCAAATCAACTACTACAGCGCTTGTTTCTATGATAATGATTAAAGCAGGACTGGATCCAACTGTTTTTGTTGGTACAAAGATTTCTAAATATAACTCAAATTTTATACTAGGAAAAAGTAAATATTTAGTCGTTGAGGCAGATGAATATGATTATAAAATGTTAAAATTATTTCCAGATTATATTGGATTTATATCGCTCGACAAAGACCACCTAGATGTTTATAAAAATTTAAAAAATATAAAAGATGCTTTTCAAAAATTTGTTGATAAGTTGAAATCAAAGTCTAATTTAATTTATAATTCTGATGATATAAATATAAGAGATTTAAAATTAGGAAAAGATTCGATGCCTATTGGCTTAACAGATAATTCTGATCTATACGTTGAAAATGTATCAAGAAATACTAAAATGCAGATTTTTGATCTGTGTTTAAAAAATAAAAAATTATGTAAAATAGAAACAAGCCTTCCCGGAGCTTACAATATTTATAATATTTTAGTTGCATGTGCAATAGCTATAAAATTAGGAATAAAACCAGCGATAATTTCTCAAGCAATAAGAGACTTTAGGGGGTTGTGGCGTAGATTTGAATTTATGGGTAACTGGCATAAAAATTTGGTTTTTTCTGATTATGCTCATCATCCTACGGCAGTAAAATCATTGTTGCAGGGTGTGCGTGGCTTTTATCAAAATAGAAAAATAACAATCGTTTTTCAACCACATCAAGAAGATAGAACAGAACAATTATTTGATGAATTTTTAAATTGTTTTGAATTAGCCGACAATATTGTTTTATATCCAGTTTATAAAGTATCAGGCAGAAGAAGTGCACCCAAAAAGAATGCCTATGATTTATATAAAGAAATTAAGAAAAATTATTTGAAATCAAATCAGGATATTTATTATACAAAAGATTTTAAAGAATTAAAGAAAATATTATCAAAATTTAAAGATAATGTAGTAATTATTACAGGAGCAGGAAATATTGATGATTTTGTAAGAAATTTAGAATATAAATAAACATTATGAATATAAAAGAAAAATTTAAAAATATTGAATTAAATAAATCCTTAAAAGGATTGACCACTTTTAAAGTTGGTGGAGGGTCTAAATATTATTTAGAAATTTTAGATATAGAAGAATTACAAAGTTGTGTTAAATATTGTAATGATAATAAAATTGAATTTTTGGTCTTAGGTTGGGCTAGTAATGTTTTGATAAGTGATAATGGATTTGATGGATTAATTATAAAATTAAAAAATCAGGAAATAAAAATTCAAGATAGCTTTATAAGTGTTTCAGCTGGAACCTCTCTGTCAAATTTTTTGCAATTTACATTAGATAATAATTTTATCGGTGCAGAATTTTTAGCAGGAATTCCTGGAACTCTAGGCGGGGCAATTTATGGAAATGCAGGAATTCCAAATAAAAGTATTTCCGATATTTTAGAATCAGCTTTATGTGTTAGTAAAAAAGGAAAAATATTAGAAATAAAAAAAGAAAATTGTAAATTTTCATATAGAAATAGCATTTTTAAAGAAAATAAATATATAATATATAGCGCAAAAATAATTTTAGATTATGGTGATACAAATATTTCAAAGGAATTAGTTAAAAAATCAATCCTAGAAAGGAATTTAAAACAACCAATTGAATATCCAAGTGCTGGAAGTTTTTTTAAAAATGTAAAAATTACGGATGAATTAAAAAATAATTTGAAAGACTTTGATGTTTCAATATTTGAGAAATCAGGTATTATTCCAGCAGGATTTTTGATTGAAAAAGCCCAACTTAAAGGTTTTGAAGTTGGCGGAGCAAAAGTTTCAGAAAAACATGCAAACTTTTTAATAAATTATAAAAATGCCACAGCGGGTGATATTTATAATCTTTCAAAAAAAGTAGAGGAAGTGATTTTTGAAAAATATAAAATAAAGTTAGAGCCAGAAGTTCAACTTATTGGTAAATTTTAATTATCAAAATAAAATAAGCTCTTAATTTTTCAAAGAGTTTATTATTTATCATGATAGTCTTTGTATATATTTTGACTATCATATTTTTTGTCGCGAAGCCAATCTTTAAAACTAAGACTAAGCCCCAAACACCACAAGGCATAGCTATTATAAATATTATATATGCTATTAAACTATTTAATGGCATTGAACAAATTAAAATATTATACATTTTACCTCCTTATTTTATTAGATTTTATAATCATGAAAGATTTTGTCAAATAGAAAAGCGCCGGACCTCGAAAGGAGACGGCGCTAGGAGGGGCTTGAGTTGGGATTAATATTTTAGTCTATGGACCCTGGAGTAAATGTTTCTTTTTTGGAGAATCAAGTAAATCCTAGTCACAAAGACATTATTTTGTTTTTTTAGCCACACAACTTGGAGTTTCTGAAAACAGTTTCTCCGTTTCATACATAGCATCCTTTTCTAGAAAAATATTATACATTTCATTATCATTACCTCTTTTTTTAGATTTATTTTTTAGGGTTTGCGTTTGTTAGGAAAGGCGGTGCTCTTTGTTTAATATTCTACATAAAATCCTCCTATTATTTTTTTGAATGGCGACTCCTACCATTGTCTTCGTCTCTTAAAACCAATTTTATTTGTCTTCTTAAGACTTACTTCCATCCACTTTTATTATATATAATATCATAAAAATGTCAATAAATATGAGTATGTTAATATTTGTCAATTTTTAAAAAAGAATCCCCAAGAAGGGATTCTTATATTATGACTAGAATTTCATAAACAGTTTACTCAGAGATCTTTCTGTGTGTATTCTGAATATGCATTCAGCTATAAATTCAGAAGGATCAATAACTGTTATCTTATTTGGTATTATGTTGTCAAATGGTATTGTATCTACTACTATGACTTCATCTGCACATGAATTTTTGATGTTTGTTATGGCTTCTGGTGTAAAATCAGGATGTACAGCAGCGACGGTTATTGATTTTGCTCCATGCATTTCTAAAATATCAAGTGCAGTGCTCATGGTTCCAAAAGATTGGATCATGTCATCAAAAATCCATACATTTTTTCCTTTTACATCACCTAGGACACGGCTTTTTTCTTTGTCTATGCATTTTTTTTCGTGATCATGAATTTTTTGTACTATACAGATGTCTTTAATTCCTGTTAGTTTTGATATGGCTTCAACTCTTTTTGCAGAACCAATATCAGGACTGCAGAGCACAACATCCCTGGGTTTCCTTTTTTTCAGTTCCTGGATGAGTAATTTCATAAGATAAACTCTATCATTTATCTTAAAGAAATCAGCAGTTGCGGAGTTATGAATATCAAACAATAGAACTCTGTGGGTTCTAGATTGATTTATTCTGTTAGCTGCAACCCTTAGGCTTCTAGATTCTCTTGGAATTGTTTTTCTGTCCTGCTTCGTATAACAAAGCCAGGGAAATACTCCAGTGATTCTTTTTGCAGAGTCTCTTATACAGTCTATAAGAAGCTCATATTCTTCAAGTAGACTATAGTTATATTTGTAGTGTAGGCTTTGAATAGCAAAAACATCACAGCCCCTGACATTTTCTAAGACCTGGACGTGTAGCTCTCCATTTTTAAACGGAACAATAAGCGTTGGCACTAACTTAACAGCATAACCAATTTTTTTCGATAATTCGTGCGCGATTCTTTGTGTCTGTTGAATATGACTTGTTCCTGTTATCAACCTTATGGATTTGCAATTAGATGCTTTAGGACTCAAAGATCCCACTATAACAAAAAATAGTTTTTTTAACAGGTTGAAAAAATTGTAAATGGGGTTCATTTTTCCTCCAGAAAGATTATTTTTATACCACTAGAATAACGCTTTGGGTTAATTTGTCAAATAGGATTTTTACTGCTAATATAAATAATATATTTAAGTAATAAAAAACAAAAAAATGAACATCCAATTTTATGCAAAAAATGTGGATTTAACAGAGAAAATTAAAGACTATGTACAAGAAAAAATAGGAGCATTGGATAAATATGGACTTAATTTTTCTTCTGTTAGAGCTGACATTTCAAAAGATTCTCATCATCAAAAAGGTGATGTGTTTAGATTTGAAGCAAACATGACAATATTGGGCAATAAAATGATAAGAGCAGAGGCTGGTTCCGGAGATATAATGTCATCAATAGATATTGTAAAAGATAAATTAGAAATACAAATAACAAAATTAAAAGACAAAATAAAAAGATAAAATAATTTTTAATTTGAAATATTAAATTTCAATAAGGTTTTTATTTATTAATTTAAGTTTATGTCACTTTTATCAAAAATATTCGGAGATCCAAATCAAAAATATGTTGATTCACTTTTGCCCATAATTGAATCTATTAATACATTAGAACCAGAATTAGAAAAATTATCAAAAGAAGAACTGCGTGCAAAAACTAAAAAATTTCAGGAAGATTTAAAAAGTGAAAAAATAACTCTTGATGAAATTTTACCAGAGACTTTTGCTATGGTTAGAGAAGCCGCAAAGCGAACATTAAATCAGCGTCATTATGATGTTCAATTAATGTCAGGAATTACACTTCACAGAGGAAGAATCGCTGAAATGAAAACTGGAGAAGGAAAAACACTCTCATCAACTCTAGCACTTTATTTAAACGCCCTAACTGGACGTGCCGTTCATTTAATTACTGTAAATGATTATTTAGGAAAAAGAGATTGTGTTTGGATGGGTCAGATTTATGACTATTTAGGATTAAGTGTCTCTGCGATTGAGCATGAGGCTTCATATATTTATGATGCATCACACGTTCAAGCAGAAGACGGAAAACCAAACAATATAACAATTGTTGAGGATTATTTACGTCCTGTTTCGAGACAAGAAGCATATAAAGCTGATATAGTTTATGGTACTAATAATGAATTTGGCTTTGATTATTTGCGCGACAACATGAAACAATCAACCTCTGAATTGTGTCAAGGGGGTTATTATTATTGTATCATTGATGAAGTTGATAGTGTATTAATTGATGAGGCTAGAACTCCGCTTATAATTTCATCAGCCGACGCTGAGTCAACTGATAAATATAAAAAATTTGCAAGCGTTGTTGGTGATGTAGAGGAAAATATCCATTATAATATAGATGAAAAAATGAGATCAGTGACTTTTACTGAAGAAGGACAAAATTATATTGCAAATAAATTAACATTTGATCCGTGGTCAAATGCTGATTTTAATTCAATTTTTCATTTAGAAGCAGCATTAAAAGCAAGATTACTATTTAAAAGAGACAAAGATTATATAGTTAAAGATGGAGAAGTTACAATTGTTGATGAATTTACTGGCCGACTGATGCCAGGGCGAAGATATTCCGAGGGCCTACATCAAGCAATTGAGGCAAAAGAAGGAGTAAGTGTTCAAAGAGAAAGTTTGACATTGGCCACTGTTAGTTTTCAAAATTATTTCAGAATGTATGAAAAATTATCTGGTATGACGGGAACAGCCCAGACAGAAGCAGAGGAATTTATGAAAATTTATAATTTAGAGGTTAATGTAATTCCAACAAATAAATTAATTTCTAGACGAGATATAAACGATAAAATTTATAAGTCAGAAGAAGCAAAATTTCTTGCAATTGTTAAAGAAGTAAAATTAAAACATGAAAAAGGTCAACCAGTTTTAATTGGTACAATCTCAATTGAGAAAAACGAATTACTTAGTGAATTATTAAAAAGAGAGGGTGTTCCACACAATGTTTTAAACGCAAAACAACACGCAAAAGAAGCCGAAATAATTGCTCAAGCTGGTCGTGTAGGAGCTGTGACGGTTGCTACAAACATGGCTGGTCGTGGAGTTGACATAATTTTAGGCGGAAGTCCATACAACGAAATAGAATATAAAAAAGTAGTTGAGCTTGGAGGACTGTATGTTTTAGGAACAGAACGCCACGAATCTCGTAGAATTGATAATCAGCTCCGTGGTCGTAGTGGTCGTCAGGGTGATCCCGGACTTTCATGTTTTTATGTTTCAATGGACGATGACTTAATGAGAATTTTTGGTTCAGATAGGATGAAAAGTATAATGAATACATTGAAAATTCCAGATGATATGCCAATTGAAAATAAATTAGTCTCAAGTTCGATTGAAAAATCTCAAATGAGAGTTGAGGGTTATAATTTTGATATGAGAAAACATTTGGTTGAGTATGATGATGTGATGAATAAACAACGTGAAACAATTTATAAAAAAAGAAAAGGAATTCTATTATTATCAGAAGGGGAAAAATTTGAAAATTATGAAAATCTATCAGAATATGTATTGGAATTAATAGAAAATGAAGTAAATGAAATTGTTTCATTTCATACGGCATCTGATCATGGAACTGTCTGGAATATAAATGAAATTTTTGAAGCAATAAAAACAATTTACACGTTAACAGATGAAGAAATAAATAGTTTTAATGAACTAATTGAAGGTGATAATAAAAATGAAAAATTAGCGGAAGCACAAAAGCGAACAAATATAATAGAATATTTTTCAAATTTGGCAAAAGTTAAATACGAAGAATTAAAGACTCGAATTGCTAAAATTGAAGGAATAGAAAATATAAAAAATCCAATAGCAGAAATTGAAAAAGGAATTTTACTTCGTTCAATTGATAGTTTATGGATTGAGCATTTAGATAATATTGATCATTTGCGCGCAGGAATTGGACTACGCGGTTATGCACAAACTGATCCATTAGTTGAATACAAAAGAGAAACATATCAATTATTTGTAGAACTTTTAAATAACATTGAAAAACAAGTAGTTTACAGCATTTATAAGGTGATGCCAGCAATTAATCTTGTTGCTCCAATGAAAAATAATAATGTGCCAATCGTTACAAATGATCCAGCAGAAAGTAAACAATTCGGTTTAGCGAAATCTATGGCTCAAGAAGGTGCTTCAAATCAAGAATCACACAACATATCAACTTTAAAAAATGAAGATGTGAAAAAATTTGGACACAAAGTAGGAAGAAATGATGCATGTCCATGTGGAGCAAAGAAACCAGATGGAAGCCCAGTTAAATACAAAAATTGTTGCGGTAAAGATGAATAATTTTAATTTTTAATAAAGAGCGACATCCCGATGAATTGAGGGATGGGTCTGGTAAGAAATATAAAAGGCGTCATGGTGAATAAAAATATATGAACGACAAAGAATTCCTAAAATTAGCGATTAAACAATCAGAGCTGTCGGCTAAACAGGGGCGATTCCCTGCGGGAGCATTGATAGTTTTCAGAGATGAGATTGTCGCGTCAGAAACGAGTGATATTTACCCTGGTTATCAACACGCAGAGTGTAGGGCAATTGATGATGCCTTCCAGAAGATCGGAAAACTTACTGATGCGACCCTTTATACTTCATTAGAACCATGTCTTATGTGTCTTACGCGAGCGTATTGGTCAGGAATCAGGAGAATTGTGTTTGCAATCAGCAAGAAAAAAGTAGATAAACAAGATTATGAAGGACAGCAAGACAATAGAGAGATAGTAAAAAGATTGAACGAACCGATAGAATATTTACAAATTATAGACATGGAAAATGAAGCATTAAAAGTCCTGCGGACACGGTAATAAAATCAAAAAGTGTTGTGGAAAGAACGAATAAAATTTATTAATAATAATGAAGAGCGACATCCCGCTTAGCGGGATGGGAATGGTAAAAATATAAGCGCCCTTTGGCGCTTGAAATTCCGTCGTTCGTAACAAATAAAAACAAGTTTTTATTTGATTACTCACTAGGAATTATAAGAAATGTTATGGAAAGGATGAATAATATATTTTATGCAAGAAAATATTCCACAAATTATAAAAGATGTTGGATTTGATTTTTCTTGGGACGAAGAGAAGGTTTGGAGACTCGATGAGCCAATTTCAGAAATAGATATTAAAAAATTAGAATGGCATTTTGATGTAGCATTTTGGTCTGAAAATGGGATTTATAATCTTACACCAAGAGAGGTCATTAATAATTCAAAAAAACACAGAGAAGAATATCAAAGAGTAATGAATTGTGATTTGAAATATCCCCTAGATATTATGAAAAATAAAGGCAGGTGGTTGCTTCTTGATGGACTTCATAGATTAACGAAATTATATATTAATGGATATAAAATTGTTAAGGTAAGAAAAATACCCAGAGAAAGGATTTCGGAAATAATAAATTTTTAATTTTATGATAATACCAAAAAAATTACAAAAAGGAGATGAAATAAGAATAATTGCTCCATCAAGGAGCTTATCTTTGATTTCAGAAAAAAATGTTCACTTATCAAAAGAAAAATTAGAAAGTTTGGGTTTTGTAATTACATTTTCAAAAAATTGTAAAGAAAAAGATATTATGGTGTCTTCTTCAGTAAAATCTCGTGTAGATGATATTCACGATGCGTTTTCTGATGAAAATGTAAAAGCAATTCTTACTGTAATTGGTGGTTTTAATTCTAATCAACTACTTAAATATTTAGATTATAATCTCATAAAAAATAATCCAAAAATTTTTTGTGGTTATTCTGATATCACAGCCCTTGCAAATGCAATTACCCACAAGACTGGATTAATAACTTATTCTGGTCCTCATTTTTCACTCTTTGCAATGCAAAAAGAACTAGAATACAACGTTGAATATTTTCAAAAATGTTTGATGAATGATGAGGAATTTAATGTTGAGCCATCAAAAACATGGTCAGATGATACTTGGTATATGGATCAGGACAATAGAAACATAGAAAAAAATAGAGGGTATTTAATTATAAATGAAGGTGAGGCGCAGGGTAAAATATTTGGAGCAAATTTATGTACATTTGGACTCTTAAGAGGAACAGAATTTATGCCTGACATAAAGGATTCAATTCTTTTTATTGAAGACGATGACGCAACGGGAGATCTTTTTAGTGTTGAATTTGATAGAAATTTGCAAGCATTAATTCATCAACCAAATTTTAATACCGTAAAAGCTTTGATTATAGGACGATTTCAGAAAAATGTAGATATAACAGAAGAAAAATTAAAATATATTTTAGAAACAAAAGAAGAACTAAAAACTATTCCAATTATTGCAAATGTTGATTTTGGTCATACAAATCCAATGATTACTTTTCCAATTGGTGGAAGCGCAAAAATAAATATAAAAGAC
>JAQVMR010000060.1 GCA_028703545.1 Patescibacteria group bacterium | reverse complement strand
TATTTTTTCACATAAAGATAGAATTTCTTGATTTATTCTCAAATTTTCTTCCAAAAGTTGCTTTATTTCTTGATTATTATCCATTCTATTCTTTTTTACTCTTTATTAATTTTTTTAATTCTTGTTCAAATGTTTCTAAATCTTCAAATGATCTATATATTGAAGCATATCTTATATATGCAACTTTATCAAATTTTTTTAAATGTTTCATTGCTATATCACCCAATATCTTTGAAGAAATTTCATCTTTTCTTTCTTTTTGTAAATCCATTTCTATATCTCTTACAAGTTGATCAAATTCTTCTTGTGATTTTCCTCTTTTGTGAAGTGATTTTCTAATTCCATCTTGTAGCTTTTGTTTACTATATGCTTCACGCGATTCATCGCTTTTAATTATTGTAATATCTAATATTTCAATTTCTTCAATTGTAGAAAAACGAAAGTTGCATTTTGAACACTCTCGCCTTCTTCTTACCGTGACTCCGTCAGTTGCCACACGTGAATCAAGGACTTTTGTAGTTATGTTATGACAAATTGGACAATTCATTTTATCTTCTTTCTTAAAAATGCTGGTATATCATATTCGCTATTTTGATCCATGATTTCAGAACTATCTGTTGTTTCTATATCATTATAATCATCAGATTGATCTGTGGCGCTGATATCATTATCTTTGTCTAAATTCAGTGTTTGATCGTCTTCAAATTCAACCTCGTCTTTATCTTCAATAATTTCAGAAGAATCTTTTATATTAGCATTCATTCTACTTATATATTGATTTTGTCTATAGTTTGAATTCATTTTTGCTATATCTTTCTTCTGAAGTTCAAAGTTTTCAAAACCAGTTGCAACAACCATAACCTTTACTTCACCATTCATTGTTTTATCAATTACAGTACCAAAAATTATATTTGCTCCTCCATCAGCAGATGAGGTAATTATCTCAGCAATTTCATTTATCTCATACATTGTTAAATCTTCACCGCCTGTAATTGTAAATAATATTCCTTTGGCCCCAGAAATTGAAACATCAAGAAGTGGTGAATTAATTGCTTCTTTTGCTGCTCTTTTAGCTCTGTCTTCTCCTGTTGCCCTACCAATTCCCATAAGAGCAGAACCTGCATCAGACATAATTCTTTTTACATCAGCAAAATCAACATTAACCTCGCCTGGAATTGTTATTATTTCTGAAATTCCCTGAATTCCCTGATGCAATATTTCATCAGCTATTCTAAAAGAATCCAATACTGATGTTTTTCTATCTATAATATTTAAAATTCTATCATTTGGAATTGTAATAATTGTATCAACTTTATTTTCAAGTTCATTCAGTCCACGTTCAGCAATCATTTTTCTCTGAGAACCTTCAAATGTAAATGGTTTTGTAACAACAGCAACCGTAAGTGAATTATTTCTTCTCGCAATATCAGCAATAATCGGAGCAGCGCCTGTTCCAGTTCCACCACCCAGTCCACAAGTTATAAAAACCATATCAGCTCCCTCAAGAGATTTTTCTATTTCTTCTAAATTCTCTTCTGCTGATTTTGCACCAACTTCTGGATCCATACCAGCACCGAGTCCTCTTGTTGTATCTATTCCTATTTGAATTCTTTTGTCAGCGCTTGATCTATTTAATGCCTGGGCATCCGTATTTACTGCTATAAACTCTACTCCTCTTATTCTATCAATCATTCTGTTTATTGCAGACCCACCAGACCCCCCTATTCCAACAACTTTAATTTTTGCAAATGTTTCAACATCTGGTTTAAGTTCTCTTGTTGCAATATTTTTTTCTTTCATTTTTTTCATCGTCAAAAAATTATTTTTAAATTAGGGCATCATGTGCTTAAAAACCCCCTTGATTTTACTCATAAATCCACCGATTGAAACATTTATAGGAGATCTAAATCCTCCATTGTTATGACTCCACAATAAAAGCCCCACAACAGTAGAATAACTTAAATCTTCTGTTTTATCTACTATACTTTGAATTTTTTGTATTTTAGCCAAAAAGACAGGTAATTTTAATTGTTCTTTTGCCTGTTCAACTATACCTTTAAGCTTTGATCCACCCCCAGTTAATATTATGCCGGCAGGTAACATACCAAATCTTTCTATGCTTTTCAATTCTTTAGTAACTAAATCAAAAATTTCCTCAACTCTCGCTTTTGTGATATGAGAAATTTCTGTCTTGGAAATCATGTTTTTCTTACCACTTTCAAGTGTATCATCAAAAAGAGAAAGATCAATTTCATCTCTTTTTTTAATATCTTCTAGATTACATGTTGCTTCTTGCATTTTTATCATCTCAGCTACTTTTATAGATGTTCTGAGTCCAATTGCCAAATCATTCGTAATATGACCCGAACCAACTGGCAAAACAGCAGTGTGTAACAATTCTCCAGCTTCATAAACAGCGATTCCAGTATTAGATGATCCTATGTTTATAAGCGCCACTCCTAATTCTTTTTGTTCTCTTGAGAGAACGGCTTCTGCATCAGCTAAAACAGAAAAAACCTCATCATCTATATCAACCCCTATTCTATTCATACATTTTTCAATTGTTTTTTTCTGGTTTGATAGAGCCATTACAATTTGAGTTTCCACCTCCAGTCTTATTCCTGTCATACCAATTGGATCTTTTATATCTTCTTGATTGTCAACCTTATATGTTTTTGGAATTACATGTAAAATTTCATAGTTATGGGGAACTGCTACGGCCTGGGCAGCCTCTATTACTCTTGCAACATCCTCTTCTCTAATTTCTCCATCTGCCTTTGAAACAGCAACAACACCCTGACTACTAATTGATTTTATATGCGGACCCGATATTCCTATAATAGCTCCCTCAATTGGCATACCAACAACTCTTTCTACTTTTTCTAGAGCCGTTGAAATAGAACTTACCACATCTTCTATGCTTATTATATTTCCATTTACTATTCCTTTTGTTAAATGATCGGCGGCTCCTATGATTCTTAATTCTCTTCCATCTAAATCATACTGAGCAACAACAAGCTTTATGCTTCTTGATCCAATATCCAAACCTGTTATTATGTGGTTTTTTGCCATAAACTTATATTTTAAAATTTTCTTTATATATTATATCTTAAAAATCATTTATTGTGAAATTTTCATAAAAAAGTTTAACAAATACGGATAAAAAATAATAATTCCAATAACAAGTGCTGTAAGTGAAGATATTAAAACTGCTCCAGCCATAATATTCTTTACAATTTCAGCATACACATGTATGCGCGGTTTAAACATGTCTGCTATTTTTTCAAAAGCTGAGTTTATAATTTCCATAATCAAAACAAATGAAACCATGAGTATTAAAACTATTGCCTCTTTTAAAGATATCTTAAAAAATATCATCAAGAAAAATACAAAAAAACTTGTGAAAACTTGAAATCTGAAATTCTGCTCTGTCTTATAAATAGAAGAAATTCCACTGAAAGCAAATTTCACACTTTTCAAAAATTTTTTTATATTAAATGTCATACTTTTTCATAATCTCATGTGCCCTATTATTCATTAAAAATTCTTCTTTCAAATTTTTATGATCATAACCTCTTAAATGGAGATATCCGTGAATTAATAAAAATAATATTTCTTTTTTGAAATTTTTAGACTGCCTTTTTGCCTGTTCAATATTGATTATTACCTCCCCCAAATAATAATTATTTATAAAATGAAAATTATTTTTTATATCCCTTTCTGCAAAACTAAGCACATCTGTTGTTTTATTTTTTCTTCTATATTTTTTGTTTAATGATTTAATAACTTTATCACCTGTTATAAGCAAAGAAAAATTTTTATTTTTTAACTTCTCTATTTTATCTAATTTAAAAATTATTTTTTCTATATAGGATTTATACCTAAAATTTTTTATAGCTATATTTATATCAATCATTTTATTGTATTGGTCTAAAACTATTTGCAAACATTAGAAACGTAGAGTAATAATTTAATTCTTTTTCATTTAAAACTTTGTAGGATAATAAATAAACCTTTTCATTTGCTGAAAAGTAGATATTCATCATATCTTTTGTTGCGAGTCCATCAATTTTTTTAGCATTAAATGTTATCAAATCTTCTGATTTTGTTCCTTGTGCAGAGCTTAAATACCAATTTAAAAGTGTAATTGCTTGGGGATTATCATAAACATGTAATGTAAAAAAATCCCCATTTTTATCATCATAAAAAACCGTTTCTTTATAATCGGATGTTCTATTTTCAGACATCCATTTTGCTGGATATAAAACAGAATAATTCTGAATTTCATTATAATAAACCTTTACTATTGTAATATTGTCAGCAAGTTTTCCTGTTGTACTCAATGGATCATATAAATTTATTATTTCATCACCATCTAAATAACTGTCGGTGTCTGTATCCTGTTCATCAATATCTGTACCAAAAAGCAATTCTTCTGCATTTGTAAAATCATCATTATCTACATCTGGGCCCTTCGGAGGAATTTGCATTATTCCAGAATCATTATCAAAATCATTATTAGAATCATTGTTGTTGTCTTCTTCGTTATCTTCATTTTGGTTATTATTCGACTCATCTTCATTGTATGTATTTACTATTTGCATTGAATTAATCTGATATTTCCCAGATCCAAGACTAACATTACCAAAATTAGCTCCCACTTCAAGAATAAATGTTAGTTTATAATCTTTTCTGTTTTGATTTAGTGTATAGATATAATTCTCTCCTCCGGGAGTTGGATTTACTGGTATTTCTTTTAGAGTTAAAGATAGATCAGATAATGAACCTGGATAATTATTTTTTTGAGAATAATATAATGAAATAGCCGAAACTATAGCTTTTATATCTTCAATTCTTTTTTGATCTCTTTTTTCTGCTGTATCTAAACTTATTTCTTCTACTTTTTCTTCAGCATTTTGATTTTTTTCCAAATCTAAAACATTTTGATTCAGTTCGGTGTCGTCATTATTCTTTTTATAAAGATAGAAAGCAAAAGCTCCAACGGATAAAACGCCCAAAACCAAAAAAATAACTAATAATTTAAATATTAAATTACCACCATTATTTTTTACATTTTCTGGTTTTATAAATTTATCAGGCATATAATACATGGTATCCTCCTGATTTGTATTTGAAACTTGATAAGGCTGTGTATCAAAATTTACCTGATTTATCTGATTATTTTGTTTATTGTCTGATTCAAACATAATTTATTATTTTTATTTTTACGAATATGAGAAAGACAACACTATTTCCTGAAATTCTTTAAATTCTTCATCGTTAATTTTTTTATTTAAATAATTAAAACAAAAAACTTTTTTTGGTCCTGGTAAAAAAATTGATTGGATTGCTTTCCAATTTGAATCAACACTACTTAAAGCAAGAGCATTAATATCATTTACATCAATTTCTTGTTGCCGAAAATTAGGAAAATCGCTTTGAGTTGTAATCCAATCAATCAAATCTAACTCTAACTTATTTTCCCTTATATCTAAACTCACTATTTCACCCTCTAGTCCAGAAAGCACTATAATATTATTCTTCTTTGCTAATTTCCAAGAAGGTGGATATTTAAAAGATATATTTAATGTCTTATCTGTATAATCATTCCACAAACTGAGGTCTATATTGGTTGGAAGAAGTTTTTTTTCCTGAACAGAGCTTTGTTCTTCGCTTGGAGATGTAATCATCTCTATATTTAATAATCTTCCGGGGCCAAGGGGATTATAACCTTTATTTATCTCTTCTCCATCTTTATATCCATCTGCATCTGTGTCTGAATTCAATGGATCAGTATTATAAACCATAACCTCTTCTCTATCAAATAAACCATCTCCATCTGTGTCTGTGTTATTTTTATCAGTGCCCAATATTCTTTCTTCTTCATCTTTTAAACCATCTCCATCTGTATCTTCTTTTAGTATTGTTTCATTAATTTAAACACCCCTTTGTTTATTTTAATTTTTAATTTTTAAATTAATATCTTCTT
>JAQVMR010000059.1 GCA_028703545.1 Patescibacteria group bacterium | reverse complement strand
ACATTTTTTAATTTCTCTTTCTATGTGCTCTTCGTCTAATTTTTTATCTCTTGGAATTTTTATAAGCTTTATAAATGTTTTTGGTTCTGGCAAACACACAACAACTCTTTTTGATGTCACTCTTCCAAATTTTGGATTATCAATCAATTCTTTCATGCCTGCAACGAAAGCATCCATATTTTTTATATAGTTATTTTCTATAATACCTTTTTCTAACATCAATTTACCAAAAGATTGAATACCTATTTTATTTGATTTTTTATATAATTGAACAAATTTCAAAGAAAAATCTGAAATATCTAGGCCAATTGGATAATCTTGTCTTTTAAAAAACATATATTAAATTTTATATATTAAAGTATAACATTTTTAGAAGATTTAATAAATTTAATTTTCTCTCCAAGAAAGAAATCTATAATCCTCTAATGTTGGAAAATTGGGCGGTGGATATAATCTAAGATTTCCATCATACTTTAATTCAATATTTTGATATCCTGATAAAAAATTTCCGGAATCATCATAATATGAAAAGCCATAACTATCTCCGTTATTATTTCCCAACATTGTCATTGAACCATATATTTTTAAACTAGATTTTTGATATCCAGGACAATAACTTGGATAATTTTCCCTACCAATCTTTCCATCTCTTGCAATCATTGAAGCATCTATTTCTAAATCATTTGTGCTATTTAAACCAAGTATTAGATCATTTTGTGCTATAAAACCCAAAACACTCGATGCATCATTTTCTTTATATGATGTCCCTCCATTAATTATAATATTTGCATTACCGGTATCAAAGGGTTCTTTAAATGCTAAAAGAGTTATTCTGGTTCCATTTATGTGTGGCGTAGCATTAATCCAAACATTATCTTTTACAAATATGACTCCGCTTGATGGAACACTATACTGATTATTATTTGGACCACCTGGAACCCTATCTGTTCCAACTACTCCATATGTTGGCACTGAATCACTCCATAAAATACATGATCCATATTGAGTACAGGAACCATGTTTCCATTTTATACAAGGTCCTGACGTGACACAGGTTCTACATGGATCAGTAATTGACGTCACTCTATAAATTGTCATCTTTGGACTAGCGCTTGGCATAAATTCTATATAATATCCATAGGCACCGGAGGCTTCTAAAACAAGACCGTCGCTTTGAGCTAATGTATACATATCAGAAACATAATTATTAAATACATTTTTGTTAATAGTAATGGCTGGTACGGGAAAGAGCCTTCCAGCAAAAAAAATATCATTTCTTGTGGGTATGGTTTCTGTTGGCACTGGGTCAACTATTGTGTTGTGGGTATGAACACCAAACTCATTATCACCTGAATGAGAAGGGTCATCATAACTAAAAACAGCTGAATTTACGGGACTATTAGCAAAACCATCAAACCTTATTCCACTATTAGAATGAATAGTACCAGTTGTTAGCGTATTTTGAGTTATCCTTAAACTATCATTTGAAATCATCAGATAAGAAGATAATGAGAGTCTTCCAACCTGTACCTCTATAGTTCTTTTTAAATTTGGATATTCATCTATCCAAGCAACAGATTTTATCTTAACAATGCCAGAACTATCAATAGGCGGAAAAATATATAATTCATATTTTCCATTAATGCTTTCTGATTGATCTGAATAGGAATATGGACCATATGGTCCATAATTAGGAGATGTTTGACACTCTTCTTTATTACAATAATCGTCTGGATTATTATATAAAACCCATTTATAATAATTAATTCCTGCCTCAGCTATATGAAGCGCCTGTGCTTTTGCTGTTTTTAATTTATTAAATTTCACCTGTAATATTCCCGTAGTAATTGCGCCAGATAAAAGAGTAATAAAAATTCCCACAGCAACAAGCATTACAATAAGAATTGATCCCGATTTATTAATATTTTTTTTATTCATTTAATTAGACTAATTGTCTTTTAAATTCCTGAGCTGTACATCTGATTCTAATATATAATCATTTGGTGCTCTTTGTGGTGTAATATTTATTTTTAAACTAAATCCCACAGATCTAACATTATTCATTGTGGTTGTTTCATTTAATGCAGAATCATAATATTTAAAAATTGGGGATGATAAATTATTTACATAATCTGCTATTACTTTTATTGTTGGGGTTTCATTATATAAATTAGAAACACCGGGTTCTATTATACTTCTCTTTAATTGTACTCCATCTAAATAATATTTTACCCTTTCCATTATATAATCAAAGTCTGGATCTGAATAAAATTCAATTGTCTGGGGATCTATTATACTTAACACATAATCTCCGTTCTCTGAATAATTAGCGGCTCTAATTATTCTCGTCATCTCATCAACACCGTCTCTTGCATATTCTATGGCTGATTCTGATTCCTCGTTAAATGTGGTTGATTTAAAACCTGTAAATAAAAATTGCGATACAATTACAACTATAATAGAAAGAATAAAAATAACAACAAGTATTTCTATTAGCGTAAAAGCTTTTTTATCAAAAAATTTCATAGCTTATTCTAAATAAATCATTATATCTCTTACTTCGCCCGGTCCTATTTTTATGGGTGAACTTGGGTCAATCATTAAAACATTGTTAGCGTTTATAGTATATCCAGAACCATCTGCATCTATCTCGTAATTATTTATATATCCACTCGAACCTGAGTTAATCGTTGTATCATATTTAAAAATATTAGGATTACTGCCTATCTGTTTTGTGCCTTGTATGGCTACATTTATATTTGGTACTAAAGTTGGGTTATTGTATTCTATAAATTTTGAAAAATATATATCATGATTGTCGTTCCTATTATCAGACCAAACAATAATAGGATAATTACCATTCATTGAAATATCTGCTGAATTTTGTGAAGAAGGATCATTATTTGTATTAACTCTATAATCTCTTGAATATTTCAAACCACCCGAGTCTAATTTTTGAATATATATATCTTCATTTGAATTATTATTTATATTTCTATTGTCTATCCAAACAACATAAATATTATTGTCCTCATCGATAGAAATTTTTGGAGAATGCTGATTTGAGTAAGTTTCTACATTTACTCTTTTATCAGAGCTCCATAGTCTATCACCATCTGAATTTAATTTCTGGATATAAATTCCATCATCACCGCTTCTGCCATCTGTCCAAACAACATAAATATTATCATTTTTATCTACTGCTATAGATGGAGAATTCTGATTACCGCCAGTTTCTGAATTAACTCTTTTATCAGAACTCCACAAATTCACACCATCTGAATTTAATTTTTGAATATATATATCTTCATCTCCGCTTCTATTATCCGTCCAAACGACATATATATATCCGCTCGAATCAATATTAACATCTGGTTTACTTTGATTAAAAAGCCTATCCACATTAACCCTACTTATAACGCGTGTTGAAAAATCTTCGTTATATATTTTAATATAAACATCCTGTAAAAAATCAGAAAAATCTCTATCGTCATCCCAAACAACAATAGTTGTACTTGCAGAATACGAATAAGCCATTTTACAGTTTGATTGATTTGTAATTGTAGAATCGGCGACACTTGGACCACTCAAAACATAATTAACTGGATCCGAAAAAGAAGAATCAAAAAATGAAACAAAAATATTAGCATACCCAGTTAATTCTTTTTTAAAACACATTGCTAAATTTGAATCTTTGATTACTTGTATATCTGGAAATGCGCCCGGAAAGACAACTTCCAAATCATCTCCCATTAATAATTGACTATTCCCATCTGGATCAAATTTTTGTAAATATATCTTATTTGTTGTTAAATTCTGCCAAACAAAATATGAATAAGTTCCGTCTGAATCTACGGCTGGACTTTGTTCATTAATAGAAGAAAAATTAACAAGTTTATTGTCGGGTAGGGTGGCTCTAACTGTTCTTATGTTAAATTTACTGACTTGATCTATGATAAAATCAGATTCTGTTTTTTTACCTAGATTAACCACTAAATCATGTTTTACTGGCATTGATGGAGCCATTTCTGTTTGTGAATATGTTCTATCTATCGTGTAGCCATTTTTTGAAACACTAACTTTGTAATAATTACTTGGTTTTACTGGGATACTTAATATATTACTATCAAATGTAGAATAATTGGCATTAATAATTGGAAAATCAAAATTTGGATCAGAATTATTTATTGTGACATTTGCATTGTTCACAGGATTTCCATTAGAATCTATTACATGTATTTTTAAAAGACCCCAGCCCTCTGGTATATCTTGTGAGGTTGGGGGAATAAAAAATGAAGACATTATTACCTGCTTTTCTCCGACTCTGGTCTGCCAAGCAACTCTTACTGTTGCTTTTTTATAATCAATAAAATTATCATTTTCTTCGCTTAATAAACCATCATAATCATCATCAAAAAACATTACTGTTGTGCTTACGTTAAAAGTTCCGTTTCTAATAACAACCTCACCATCCTCTAAAATACCCGGAACAACTCCATTAATAGTTCCTATATCATCGTATGAAAGAGCTCTTATTTTTTCCAATTTTTCATTTGCAATATTTATTGCTTGAATTTGATTTTTATTATCAGATGTAATCTGTAAAGAAAAATTAATTAGTGGATAAATGCTTAAGACCAAAACCATAATGATAAAAAGGGATACTAATATCTCTATCAATGAAAAAGCTTTCAATATTCTTCTCTCCATATTTATATAGATGATGTAAGCGAATACATTGGCATAAGTATAGAGATAGCAATTCCTGCCACCCCAATACCTAAAATTAAAATTAAAAGTGGCTCAATAATAGATGGGAGATCTGTCATAACTTGATCTATTTCGGTTTCATAGAAATCCGCCAACTCTACTAATATATTATCTAAATCTCCGGTTTCTTCTCCGATTGCAACCATCTGAACAACCGTTTGCGGAAATAATTTAGGATATTTTTTTATAGATTCATTAACAGTTATTCCTTTTTTGATATTATTAGCAATTTCTATCATTGCTTCTTTATAATATGTATTTCCTAAAATTGACGCCACAATATCGAATGATTCAACAATCATTATATCAGTTTTTAAAAGTGAGCTGATATTCCTTGAAAACCTAGCTAGATTTATTTTTTTAATAATATTTCCAAAAATAGGAAAACGTAATAAAATTGCGTCAAAAATTCTTTTTCCCTTTTTTGTTCTAAAATATTTTACAAGCAAAAATAAAATTACGATTAGGATAATCCCGACAATTATTCCATGATCAGCAAGTGCATTACTTACACCTATAAGTATTTGTGTTGGTATCGGGAGATCAACACCCATTTCTTTAAAATTGGCTGTCATTTTAGGAATTACCACGGTCATCATAAAAGCAGCTATTCCAACCATTGCTAACAAAATTACAGCTGGGTAGGTAAGCGCTCCCTTTACTTTTGAAAGAAGTTGATGTTCTTTTTTCATTTGAACATAAAGTTGTTTTAATGCTTCTTCTAATTTTCCAGATTCCTCGCCGGCCCTTATCATATTTACAAAAAGCTCATTAAAAACCCTTGGATAAAAAGTAAGGGATTTAGAAAAACTTTCTCCACCATCAACTTTTTTTGATATTGAAGTAAGAATTTTTTGAAAATATTTATTTTGTGTCTGTGAAGATAGTGTGAACAAAGCCCTAGACAAAGAAATTCCAACTCTTATCATCACACCAAGGTGTTGAACAAAAAATAATTTTTCTTTTAGTGGAACGCCCGCCAATCTACCTATTAGGTTATCTAATTTCTTTAAATTAAAAAATCCTGAATTATAATTATCTTTTTTAATGTCTTTTTTATAACTGAATATTTCTTCTGATTGTTTTTCTGTTTTTTTATTTATTTTTGTTTTCATAATTATTATTGTTTAGTAACTCTTAATATTTCTTCTATGGTTGTTATTCCATTTTTTGCTTTTATAAATCCGTCTTCTATCATTGTTAACATATTCTTTGTTTTTGCGTATTCTCTAATTTTTTCTGCACCAGCATTATGCATAACCAAATTCGATAAG
>JAQVMR010000058.1 GCA_028703545.1 Patescibacteria group bacterium | reverse complement strand
GACATAATATGATCGCTTTTCATTTTTCATATTATTTATATTTTAAGTTAGAACTTAGAATACGATAATTTGCCAAGTCAAACTTGGCAAACTCGTCAAAGCTCTAACGAGTTTGACTCGTTGGAGCTCCTTAGTGGAGGAAGTTAGAACTGTGATTATGGAAAATTTAATGATTTTAAATTAAAAAATTGAAAAAAAATTAATTTATAATCTTGCACTTCCCGCTATTGTTGGGTCATAACCATTTTTGACTTCTTCTCCATCTAAATATCCATCTTCATCTGTATCTTGTTTATCTGGATCGGTTTTATATATATTTTTTTCTTGGGCATCTGTCAATCCATCTTCATCAAGGTCTATTTTTTCAGGATTATATTTAACTCCAGCTGTGTAAGTACCCGTTCTATCAATTTTAGCAGTCACTGTATTTAATTCTAAATTTACATTAGAATCTAATTTAACCCACTCATAACCATCTTCTGTTTCTATTTCTTCGTATAAAGATAATTCATTTTCATCAACGCCTTTAATTTCATCGTCTGTATATTTTATATTTATATAAACATTATATGGAAAATTGAAATTTTCTGACGATATTTGAAAAAATCCACCAATTCCATAATGAAGTCCAGAACCCTCCTCCTGTATTCTTCTAATTTGTATATCATAGCCTCTTATTTGACTTTTTTGTTTATCTGTTAAGGTATCGCTAATAGCATCATTTGACCAATCCCATGATAAAATACTTAACAAAATCTCAACTTTCAATTTTCCATCCCAATATGTAATCAATGTAGACCCCCTATCATTTATTGGTTCTTCTCGTTTTATCATCGGTAATTTTGCACCACCTATTATTGTTGGATCATAACCATTTTTTACTTCATCTCCATCTGTATATCCGTCCCCATCTGTGTCTGGATTATTTGGATTGGTTTTATAGACATTTTCCTGAGTGTCTGTTAATCCGTCCCCGTCTGTATCTGTCTTGTTTATTATTTCTTCCCCCATTACAATTTTATTTAAATCATTATTAGTTATTCCAAGGGAGAGACTTGTAAATAAAGCCATTAGATTATTCCATGTAACTTCATGTTTTATACCATTCATATCTATATACCATATTCTTCCATGATCTTCTACTTGAAGAAGTAATTGTCCTTTTAATCTATTTCCTAGTGTTGTTGATATTGTTTCTGATATTTAATTTAGATCTTTATTTGATATACCAAGTGATAACCTTCTAAAAAGCGATAATGCGCCCGCGAAAGTTACCTCATATCTTTTTGAATCACCTGGATTTACATACCATATTCTTCCATGATCTTCTACTTGAAGAAGTAATTGTCCTTTTAATTTGCTTGATAAATTTTCATCTATACCTGTAGCAAAAACAAAGTTGGTACTTAAAAAAACTAATGCTATAGATATTAATATTGCTTTTTTCATATTTTTATTTTAATTTTAATAATTTAATTATATCAATAATCTTAATAAAAATATATCTCAGTTCTAACCTATATTTAAAGGTATCAAAAAAACCCAATAAACATGAGCCTTTTTGAATGGAGCTCCTTAGTAAAGGACGTTAGAACTGTAATTCTAAATAAATTATAATTATTTTAACTTTAGGGAATATAAAAAATCATAAAAAATTTTATGTTATTTCTTCCAAGCTTTTATAAGCGGTTTAAGCATAAAAATTATCCAAGCAAAAAAGAACCAAACCCAACTTGTATTTATAACCCAATTTGCAAAAGCGGGCCACAAAGAAACTATAAACAAAGTAAATGTCATTAAAGCGAGTTTTAAAAGGGTCATATCAAAAGTATTGAAATGCTTTACTGTTGTCCCAAACAATAATTTTTTTTCTTGTTCTTGTTCCATAAGTTTTTTGTTATTTATTAAAATTTATTCTTTCATACTTATTTTACAACTTTAAAAAAATCAAAACAATGCAAAAATCAAAAAAAGCCCATGAATAAAGGACTTTCTTTGACCTGGAGCTCCTTAGTAAAGGACGTTAGAAATGTGATTTTAGAAATGTGATTGTTGAAAATATATAAAACCTATTTTGACCTTGAATTATTTATAGATGAACTAAAAATTGATGAATACTTCATTACAGATGCTCTACCATAATTACTGTAATTAGGTTCTGGGCACGCATCTGGATATCCAACATATGGAACATTGTTATTGTCTATGGCGAGCGATAAGTTTCCAACATTCCAACAAGAAAACGCATCACGTCCAACCACTCTCCAGGCGGAACGTTCAAATTTCATTAATATAGCTCTAGAGCCCTGAGCATTTCCCGCATAAGCAACATATGGAACATTGTTATTGTCTATTGCGAGAGATATATTGCTTGTATCTACAGCACTGAACCCTGGTGTTCCCACTACTTCCCATGCTGTACCATTAAATTTCATAACGGTTATTTTAAAATTGTATGCACTATCCGCATAAGCAACATATGGAACATTATTATTGTCTATTGCGAGAGAATAATTCTGTGCAAACTCACTAGTAAACTTTGGCACACCAACATCTTCCCAAGAAGAACCATTAAATTTCATTACAGTTATTCTACCATTATCATTTGATGAAAAATCCATATATGCAACATATGGAACATTGTTATTGTCTATAGCTAGAGAAATCTGATTTACCGTACCAAGAGAAAATCCCCCAATTCCAACAATCTCCCAAGAAGAACCATTAAATTTAATTACTGTTACCTTGTAATTATAATCGTGTAATGCAACATATGGAACATTGTTATTGTCTATCCCAATAGAACGAGTATAACCGGAAACACCACCAAAAGAATTCCCAGGCGCACCAACATCTTCCCAAAAAGAACCATTAAATTTCTTAACTCTTAATCTAATAACGAATTCTGGGACTGAGAAGTCAGTATATGCGACATACGGAACATTATTATTGCTTATTGTGAGGGATGGAGCATTTGCAGTTGATGTCGAAAGTCCGTGTATTCCCCCTACGTCTTCCCAAAAAGAACCATTAAACTTCATAACTGAAACCCCGGAGGGTTGATCAGTTGAATCTATAAATGCAACATATGGAACATTATTATTGTCTATTGCGAGAGATTGAAAATTAGTTGAACCCGCATTAGTAAATCTTGGCTGTCCAACATATGTCCAAGCATAATTATCCTGAGTTGTCTTAAATCCACCTATAATTGCGAACATTGCACCAATACATGCAATTATCACAATGCCTAATAAAATTTTTGTTTTCGTGGATACTTTTGTTACTGTAGTTGTTTGTGTATTTATTTGCTCTATCATATTTTTATATTAATTATATTGATTTAATTATACCAACAATCCTAACAAAAACATATCTTAGTTCTAACCTATATTTAGGGGTATCAAAAAAACCCAATAAACATGGGCCTTTTTGAATGGAGCGGGTAAGGAGAATTGAACTCCCCTCTCAACCTTGGCAAGGTCGTATAATAGCCGCTATACTATACCCGCATGAATCAGGTCAAATGATCTGTGACCTGATTTGAATTTTGAATTTTAAATTATTCTGTTTTTGAAACTTCTTCTGCTGGTGTCTCTACTACTGGAGTCTCTTCTTTAACTTCTTCCGTTGAAGTTTCTACTGAAATTTCTTCTATTTTCTCTTCTGATGAAGCTGAGGTCTCTACTGGTTTTTCTGATTCTACTTTCTTTGCTTCTTCTTTTGCTTTTTTATCTTCTTTTGCTTTATTAATTTTTTCAGCTCTTTTTTTAGTAATTTCAACTGATTTTACTTTTTCAGCTTTTAATAAATCATTTTTTACAAATAAATTATGAACAGTTGCACTACACTTTGCACCCTGAGACAACCAATAAGAAATTCTTTCTTTGTCTAATTGAGTTTCTTTTGTTCTTGGATTATAAAAACCAAGTTTTTCTATGTATTTTCCCCATGGATCTCTTCTTTTATCCATAATTACAATTCTATATAGTGGGGCCTTTTTTCTACCAATTCTGGTAAATCTAATACTTAACATATTATGTTCTTCTTTAAAATTAATTAATTTAAGCGTTTGTGACGATGAAAATATAATATCTTATTTAACAAATATTGTCAATATAGAAAACCCTTTTATATTGAGCTTTTTTTTGCTATAATGGGTTTGAAATAATAATTAAAAAAAGAAAAAAATTATGAAAATTAAGTCAATTTCTGCTATAGAAATATTAGATAGCAGGAGTAATCCAACAATTGAAACAACTGTTATTTTAGAAGATGGATCATGTGCTTCATCGGCAGTACCATCTGGTGCATCAACTGGAAGTTATGAAGCAGTAGAACTTCGTGATGGAGATAAATCTAGATACAATGGGTCGGGTGTTTTAAAAGCAGTTGAAAATGTTGAAAAAATTATTGCTCCAAAAATTATTGGATTAGATGCAGAAAAGCAAAGAGAAATCGATGAACTTATGATAAGTCTTGATGGTACAGAAAACAAAGCAACTCTCGGTGCAAACGCAATTCTATCAGTGTCTATGGCAATAGCCAGAGCACAAGCGATAAGCGAAAAAAAACCACTTTACGAATATTTATCAAAATTTAATCCTGATTTTAATGGAACATATCAAATGCCAATTCCAATGATGAATATAATGAATGGTGGAAAACATGCAAACTGGGCAACAGACATTCAAGAATATATGATTTTCCCAATTGGAGCAAAAAATATTACAGAAGCCGTAAGAATGTGTGCTGAAGTTTACGCTAATTTGAAAAAAACAATAAAATCTCATGGATATGGAGTGGGAATCGGAGACGAAGGAGGATTCGCACCAAATGTTTCTTCAAACGATGAACCATTTCAATTAATGAAAGAAGCAATTGAAACCTCTGGATATAAATTAGGAGATGACATTGTATTTTGTATTGACGCAGCTGCAACAGAATTTTTCAAAGACGAGAAATATGTTTTAAACAAAGAAGGGAAAACATTGGATAGTAATGAATTATCAGAATTTTATTTAAATATTGCAAAAAATTATCCAATTGTAAGTTATGAGGATATTTTTGCAGAAGACGATTGGGATGGATTCAAAAATTTTAGCACAGTGACAGAAAATAAAGTTCAATTAGTTGGTGATGATTTATATGTTACAAATCCAAAAAGATTAGAACGTGGAATCACAGAAAAAACAAGTAATTCAATTCTTATAAAATTAAATCAAATTGGAACACTCACTGAAACAATTGACACAATTTTACTTGCAAGAAAAAATAATATGACCTCTGTTGTCTCTCATAGAAGCGGAGAAACAGAAGATTCTTTTATTGCTGATTTTGTAGTAGCAATGGGAACTGGTCAAATAAAAACAGGAGCTCCATGCAGAAGCGAAAGAACTTGTAAATACAACAGATTAATGAAAATAGAAAAAGAACTAGAGGGAAAATCAGAAATTTCAAAATTCCCATTTTAAACTCCTTATCTAAGAAAATGGAAAAAAATAAAGTACTTCTTATAATTTGTGATGGTTTGGGTTATAACGAAGACAAAGACAACAATGCAGTTGAAGTAGCTAACACGCCAAACCTGGATTATTACAAAGCAAATTATCCATTTGCTACTCTTTTTGCATCTGGTGAAGCAATTGGCCTCCCAGAGGGACAGATGGGAACCTCCGAAGCAAATCATTTAGTAATTGGTTCTGGAAGAATCATTTATCAAAATCTTGTAAAAATTAATAAAGCTGTAAAAAATGGGGAACTTATTGATAATCCAGCAATTAAAGAAGCGATTGAACACGTAAAAGAACAAAATAGTGTTTTACATATCAAGGGACTCATTTCTGATGGTGGTGTTCATTCACACATTGATCACATAAAAGCACTTTTAAAATGTGCAAAGGAAAATGGTGTAAAAAATGTTTATTTGCATTTATATACTGATGGTAGGGATACTCCTCCAAAAAGTGCAATTAAGTATATTGAGGATATTGAGGATTTCATGAAAATGGAAAACATTGGAAGAATTGCAACAATTGGTGGTCGTTATTGGGGAATGGACAGAGACAATAACAATGACAGAGTTGAAAAACATTTAATGGTGATGACTCATGCTAATGGACCTAAATTTAAATCGGCCAAAGAAGCCATTGAATATAATTATTCAAAAGATATAAC
>JAQVMR010000057.1 GCA_028703545.1 Patescibacteria group bacterium | reverse complement strand
TTTTAATTTTTTCTTGAATTTTTTGTAAATCTTCCATTTGAGTAATTATTCTTATCCCATCATCAGATTTTTCTATATCAAGTGCGCCAGCATCTATAATTGATAATTCTTCCTCATCATTTAAAGATGTATTTTTTGTATAAATTACCCCGCGCCTATCAAATTGCCACATAACAGAGTTACTTGCTCCGAGTGAACCGCCATGTTTTGATAATAAATGTTTTATGTCGGCGGCACTTCTATTTTTATTGTCAGTTACAGACTCTATAATAAGCGCAACTCCACCTGGTCCATATGCTTCGTATGTAATTTCTTCAAGTACATTTCCCTCACCAATACCAGCGCCACGAGCAATTGCTCTTTCTATGTTATCTTTTGGTACAGAAAAACTCTTTGCCTTGTCAATTGCCATGCGGAGTTTAAAATTCATATCTGGATCTGCACCGTCGCGAGCCGCTATTTGAACGATTTTTGTAAGTTTTGTAAATGTTGATGATCTTTTAGAGTCAACAAGTGCTTTTTTGTGTTTTGTTGTTGCCCATTTTGAATGTCCTGACATAGTGTTGTGTGATTAGATATAATATTTAAATTTAGAAGTTAAATAACTGTTTAATTATTTAGATAAACCTATTTTAGCAAGATAAATTTGCACTGTAAAGCTATAAGCTATACAATATATGTAATTATTATTAATATTTTATAGTTTTTGTAAAAAACGAATTTGATTTATTTGTCAAGGATTACAGAAAAATTCATAATGAAAATTTTAAAATTTCTGGGGGAAATAGTAACTATTTTAGCAAATATAAGGTTTTAAAAATAAAAAGAAATGAGAAAAGCAAAAAAATATGAATAAACTTGCAATTATTATTCCTTGTTATAACGAGGAAGAATGTCTTTTGGAGACGGCTCAAGAAATTAAAAAAACTCTTTTTAATTTACAAGAAAAATTAAAAATATCTCAGGATAGTTTTATTTATTTTGTTGATGATGGTAGCGTAGATAAGACCTGGGAAATTATATCTAATTTACACAAACAAGACTCTAAAACTTTTAAGGGTTTAAAATTTTCTAGAAATTTTGGGCATCAAAATGCAGTTTTTGGGGGACTATTTTATACAAAAGAAAAGGCAGATTTTTTTGTAACCATTGATGCGGACTTACAAGATGATGTTCTTGCAATAGAGGGTTTTTTAGATGCTTTCTATAATAATGGATCTGAAATTGTATATGGTGTAAGAAAAAAAAGAGCAACAGATACATTTTTTAAAAAAACCACGGCAAGATTTTTTTATAAATTGATGTTATTTATGGGTGTAAAAATTGTTTATAATCACGCTGATTATAGGTTTGCGAGCAAAAGAGCAATAGAAAATTTATTTTTATTTAATGAGGTTAATTTATTTTTAAGAGGAATATTCCCACTTATCGGTTTTAAGACAGAAACTGTTTTTTATGATAGGAAAGAAAGAAAGTTTGGTGAATCAAAATATGGTCTTAAGAAAATGATTAGTTTTGCATGGGACGGGATCACGTCTTTTAGCGTTGCACCATTAAGATTTTTTGTGTTTCTAAGTCTCCTCATTCTTATATTGTCAATAATTTTAGGGGTTTATTTTTTAATAAGATATTTTATTGGAAAAACTATTACTGGATGGACTTCACTCGCAATTTTAATATTATTTTTGGGTTCATTGCAATGTTTGGGTATAGGTATCCTAGGTGAATACATGGGAAAGATTTATAAAGAAACTAAAGCAAGACCGAGATTTATAAAGGATATGGAATTATTTTAATAAATTAATATAAAAACATGAAAGATAATGATGTTTTTAAAACATTTGAAAATAATCATAAACAATTTGAACAAATTTTTAAAGAGTTTAGTGTGTCAAATCTTAAAAGTAAATTAGGGCAAATTGATAAAATATTTGTCTGTGGAATGGGTGGATCAGCACTGGGCCCACACTTTGTAAGAAGTGTATTTTTAGAGAAAATAAATATTCCAATTATCATTTCCAATGAATATAATTTACCAAACTGGGTTGATAAAAAAACTTTAATTATAATTTTAAGTTTTTCCGGAGAAACAGAGGAGTCAATCAGCTGTTTTAAAGAGGCGCAAAAGAAAAATTTTAAAACATTTATAATTTGCACTGGTGGGGATTTATCAAAAGAGGACTCTTTAAAATTTGTTTATAATCCAAAATATAATTATGCTAAAAATCCTAGATTTGCACTTGGATATTCGATAGCTATATTTATGACTTTATTAAATAAATTAGGATTTTTGAAGTATAATAAAAAAGACACACTCAAACAAATTAAAATATTTTCAAGGGGCAAATCACAATCAAAGAGGTTGGCACAAAAAATTGTAGGCAAAATTCCAATTATTATTTCATCAGAACATTTATTTGGAAATGCCCATATTTTTAATAATCAGATCAATGAGACAGGAAAGAATTTTGCCTCTTATTTTGCAATTCCTGAAATTTGTCATCATCAATTTGAGGGACTTACATTTCCAAAAAATTTGAACAATCAAATTGTTTATATTTTAATAATCTCAGATTTATATCATAAAAGAAACCAGAAAAGATATGAAATAATGAGGCAAATTTTAAATAAAAAGAAAATTAAATTTATAGAAATTAAGGCCACTGGAAACAATATTTTTGAAGAAGCAATTTATGTTTTGGGAATTTCTTCCTATGTATCTTTTTATTTAGCGAATTATAATAAAATTGACCCACAGCCAAATCCTTGGGTAGATTATCTAAAAATGAAAATTAACAGTTAGAAAATGAAATCAAGTTTTTTAAACGCCTTAAAACTTTTTTGTTTACTTTTTTTTGTTATTATAAGCATTAGCTTTTTTTATTTAGAAAATTTTTTACCAAAAACATATTCTGTTATTACTCAATTTGAGAATATTTTAAGAGCTGTTAATAGTTTTTCTATATATTTTATACCAGCTATATTTCTGATTCTCTTTCAGAGAAATGAAAAAAATAAATATTTATGGTTTTTTGTTTTTATAATTTTTTGTTTATATTATATTTTTTTATTTTTTCTTGTGACATACTTACTTATAACTGAAAATTTTTTTGATATAGATTTTTTTATAAATAATTTTAGAGAGGCTTTTTTTACAGTCAGTTCTATATTAAGTGATTTTGGAACGTTATCTATGATATTTTTTTGTTTATCTTTCGTGATGTTTTTTTTGGTATCAATTAATCTTTTTCAAAAACAATTTAAAATTTCTAGTAAGCTATTAAAAAATATACTTATTTCCCTCTGCATTGTTTTTATAATTTCCAGTTCTATACAGTTTTATTTCAAATATGAAAAGGGTTTGTTGTTAGATTTTGTAAACACTTTTTTTCTTCACAGAGACTCAATCTATAAAAAATATACAAAAGATTATGAATTTATTGTTTCTAGATATTCAAACTTTAATTTAAATCAGTTTAATTATGATGATGAAAATAATGATTTTCCGGATATATATTTTATACATCTAGAAAGCATTAATGGGGATTTAAAAAATAAAATAATTGTTCCTAATTTTGAAAATTATTCAAATAATTATGGTGTTAATTTTAGTAATTTTTATAGCAACTCAACGCAAACACTTTTATCAGAAGAATCTATTTTGTGCGCACTCCCACCCTCTATTAATGGATATTTTCAACATAAATATAATGTTCAAAATTTAATATGTCTTCCAAAAATTCTTAATAAATTTGCCTACAAAACTCTTTTTTTTAAAAGTCATAATTTAGAATTCTCTCAAACAGGAGATTTTATGTTAGATATGGGATTTAATGAAATACACAATCAAGACATTATGAGTTCACAAGATGTTTTTTATAAATGGGGTTTTAGAGAGGATATATTTTACAAAAGAGTCTATGAATATATTAATAAATACAAAGATCAAAAAAAATTTGTTTATATTGCTGTTTCAACCACAAATCATTATCCATTTATAATTTATGAAAAATCCAATAATTTACCAATAAAAAATTCTAATTTTATTTCAGATAGAATAAAAAATACAGTTTATGTTCAAGATAAATATCTTTTAGATATTTTAGAGGAACTAAAAAAAGATAATAGAGAAAAGTATGTTTTTCTTTTTAGTGATCATTCCTGGCCACTTAATTATCACAATGGCAATATTTTAAATCAAAGTAGGGGATATAGAGAAAATTTTTATATCCCATTTGCATTTTTATATTTTGGAGATAAGGAGAATAATTTTAGAATAGGTAATAATGTTTCTAATCTTTATAATCAAATAGATTTTTTGAAAAGTGTCCTAGATTTATTAAATATAAAAACAGGTAATAATTACCTTGGAAATTCTTTTTACTGTGAATTGTTAAAAGATTCCAGGGATTGTAATATCAATAATTGTTCAATTTCCCTTCAACAGTATTCTGATAAATATATAACCTTTTTTCTTGACAATAAACACTATATTTATAATGTCAAAAAGAAACAGGCTTATTATTTTGATCTTTTAAATGATAAATACGAAAAAAATCAGAAAAATATAACACAATTAGAATTTTTAGAATTTTATGAAAAATGTAAGAATTTAATTGGATATTGAAAAATTTTTAAATAAATTATATACTAGGAAAAGGAACCATATTTTATGATTTACGTAGTAATACCAACATATAACGAAAGGGAAAATATTTGCGATCTGGTGAAAAAGATATTTGGTTTAGGTATAGAAAATTTAAATATTCTTGTTATAGATGATAATTCTCCAGATGGAACATATGATGCACTTTTAGAAATTAAAGACACTATGCCACTTGAGATTATAAAGCGTTCGGGTAAAATGGGTCTTGGTAGTGCCTATATACATGGTTTTAAATATGCATTATCGCACGGAGCGGAGATTATTATTGAAATGGATGCAGATTTTTCTCACAATCCAAATAAAATTCCAGAATTAATCCAGTGTATAAAAGAGGGTAATGATTTATGTATAGGTTCTAGATGTGTGAATGGGGGATGCACTATAGGCTGGGACACAAGAAGAAAAATATTTTCTAAATCAGCACAAACATTTTCTAGATTAATGTTAGGTCTAAAGACAAAAGATGTAACTGGAGGATTTAGGTGTTATCACAGAAAAATTTTTGATAAAATAGATCTAGACAAAATAAGAAGCAAGGGCTATTCTTTCCAAGAAGAAATGTTATTCTATATAGAGAAGGCGGGATTTAAAGTAAAAGAAATACCAATTTCATTTATAGACAGGGAAAGAGGAAAATCAAAACTACATTTTCGAGAAGCTCTAGACCTATTAAAAAATGTTATAAGACTAAAATTTAAAAAATAATTAAAAATAAAAAATTTATTTATAAATTCGTCACAGACGATTTTTTTGTTTTGAGAATATAATAAACATAACAATATATAAAGTAAAATAGGGCAATATTTTTATGTATTATTAAAATTTGACAAAATAATTAATAAATGGTAGTATAATAAGATTTAGAAAATAAGGGAGGAAAAAATGAAAACCTACATATTTGTGTTCTTTATGTTTATTCTGGGAGTTGTCTTTGTTTCTAGTTGTTCTCAAAATGGACAATTTAGTATCAAGACTGGTGAAAAAATTTTGAATGACAAGTTAATTGTAATAGCTTTTGTAAATGAATCAAGCACTAGCTTTACAATTGATTTTAGAAACACTCAGAATAGAAATTATTTTTTATCTGAGATCGTTTACCCAGGTAACTATAGTAGTAAAAAATTGCCCTCAGGAGAATATAATGTATTTATAAAAAAGGGGGCTGGTTATACCTATAAAAACAAAATGATCGTATGGGATGAGGGTGATTTTGAGATCAATGGAATATCAGTTGATGTCAAAATTGATCTTGATACACTTTGGCTTCAGTGTGGAGGACAAAAAAATGGGTATAAATTTTAAAAATAAAGAGCGTTTCAAAAGAAACGCTCTTTAAAATTGATATAAATAATATTGCAGTGTTTATATTTTTAGTTAAGAAGAAAACATAAAACAAAACTTGTGAATTTAGAAAATAGTAAAATTATCACGGAATTATTCGAAGATTAACCGTGGTGGGTGGTTTTTTCCCCTTGTACATAAATAATCGCATGACAAAACTTGTTATAATAA
>JAQVMR010000056.1 GCA_028703545.1 Patescibacteria group bacterium | reverse complement strand
AAGATCTAAAAACCTATGATAAATATGTAAAATACTATAATAACATAATGCCATTTTTATGGTGGGCAAAAATAATTCCAGTTTCAGCTCTTTTAAAAATTAGAGTTACAAAAATACTCGACGAGGCAATAAAATTACAAGAAAAATCAAAAATTGAAATAACAAAAGAGGCTCTAGAAAAATTCAGACAAAAAATTATAAAAATTCACCCGCCAACAATTGGCAAAGGACGCAAAAAACCAAAAATATATGAGATTACAAAATCAGAATATAAATTATCTTTTGAAATTGTTCTTGGTTTTAAAACAAGCTTAAATGAATCCTATGTAAGATTTATTAGCAAAAAACTAAGAAAAGAATTTGATTTATATGGAGTGCCAATTTCCATTTACGTAAAAAAACTTAAAAAAATGTTAAAAAAATAATCAAGCTTAGCTCGACCAAATAATATGAAACTTATAATCGGATTAGGAAACCCTGGAAAAAAATATGAAAACACAAAACACAATGCTGGATTTTTAGCAGTCGATCTTTTTGCTGATGTAAATAATTTAGAAAATTTTAGTGAAAATAAAAAATTAAAATCTGAAATTTTAAAAACCAATGATTATATTATTGCAAAACCATTAACTTTTATGAATTTAAGTGGTGGGGCGGTAAGTCTCATAAAAGAATATTATAAAATTAATATAAAAGATATAATTATTGTTTATGATGATTTAGATATAGAACTTGGAAAAATAAAATCAGGAATATTTGAATCCTCTGCCGGGCACAATGGGATTAAATCAATTATAGAAAAATTAAATTCTGCTGAATTTACAAGAATTAGAATTGGAATTAAAAATGATGAATTTTCAAATATAGCAAGTGAGGATATTGTGCTTCAAAAATTTAATGCTGACGAAAAAGAAAAAATAAATATTGCACTCCAAGAAACCATAAAAAAAATAGGGTCTTTATTATAAATAAATATCATATATATAAGTGAAGAAGCCTATCGAGTTAAACTCGATAGGCTCTTTTGTTGTTTAAGTTTAATCCATTGTGTTTTTTTAACACTAGACGGACCTTCAAACATAAAGTCTGCCTCATAGATTGAATCAATCATGTAATCCTCGAGTGAATCAAAGAAGTCTAGGCCGAGTAGTTCTAAAAATGAAACTACATAACCAGACAATCCAGATTCATAAATAACCAAACGAATATGGATCCATTTGTTGTATGGAATGATAGTTCCTGTTTCTATGGTATTGCCACCCGCGGAAATATATGAATCCGCAAAATAAATAAATGAATTATCATCTTTGTCGCGGATATCATAACCTATGGAAACACCAGGACCATTAATAAGAATAATTGCCGAACCTTGAATGGTTTCTGGAATTACATGAAGGTCGACATTTCCAAGCAATCCCGATGATGCCGGAACATGAAAATTTGCATCCTCGTTTTGATCACTTAATCTCACCTGGCTTGGTTTCTCACTACAAGAAAAAACCACAAAAAGTGAGATTGTTAAAACCATTATAAAAATATTTTTCATTTTTCCTCCTGTCATAATTATATTTTTATAATAAATTAAATTACCACAAAATAAACAAAAAAAACAACTCTTTAAATAGAATTGCTTTTTCATATACATATTACTATCCGCTAGTGTAAACAGCTCTCACGTGCCGAAGCAAGGAAAACTACCTAACTTGCGTTTAAAGCCACCAGGAGGGGGGTGACTAAAAACTACTAGCGAACAGAAATATAAATATGAATAATACTGCAGGGGATAATCTTTTTTATATAAAGAGCCAAATTGATTACAAAGAATCCTGGCGATTTCCCTGCAAAATTATGCACATTTATTAATATTTTTAATTTACATTAAACTATTATAGCATATCCCCTAAATTTGTCAATAGCTAAAAACTCTTGCAATATAAACATATATTTCTTATAATCTTCATATAAATGAAAAAGCAAATTTATGGAGCTAGAACATAAAAAAATTATATTGGGCCTTTTTTTAATTCCAAATATTGGATTTAAAAAGGTAAAAAAACTTTTTGATATTTTCAAAGACTGGGAAAGAATTTGGAATTTAAATTATAGAGATTTAATAAATAATAGTTTTACAGAAAATTTTTCTAATTATTTTATTAATCAAAAAAAGAAAATTGATTATCACACAATCTGGGAAATACACGAAAAACAAAATATAAAAATTATAAATTATTTTGATGATTATTACCCAAATTTACTCAAACAAATATTCTCTCCTCCGCTTGTCTTATTTACAAAAGGAAACTTAGAATTATTAAAAAATAAAAATTTTTTAAGCGTTGTTGGCTCTAGAAAATTTGATTCCTACGGAAAATCAATAGTAGAAAAATTTATACCCACTTGTGCAGAAAAAAATATTACCATTGTATCTGGTCTTGCAAACGGAATTGATTCTTTGGCTCACATAAACTCGCTTGACACAATTGCTAATACAATTGCTGTTTTGGGTTCTGACATAACAAAACCAAGTCCACTGTCAAATATTAATCTCGCAAAAAAAATTGAACAAAATGGATTAATGATTTCAGAATATGGAATAAACTTTCCCTATAGAAAACAAAATTTTCCACAAAGAAATAGAATAATCGCTGGAATATCACAAGCCACTTTCATTGTCCAGGCTGGAATAAAATCAGGGGCTCTAATAACTGCAAATTTTGCATTATCTGAAAACAGAGAGGTTTTAACTTGTCCGGGGAACATATTTAGTAAAAATCAGGAGGGCTGCAATTCTCTTATAAGACAAGGTGCCAAGATAATTACAGAATTAAATGATATATTGGAAATATACAATATTGAAGACAAACAAAGAATAAATAAAGAAATCAATTTTTCTTCAAAACATCAAGAAATTATATATAAAATCCTAGTAAATGGTGCTTTGGGGGTTGACAAAATCATAGAGTATAGTAGACTTAATACGAATATCGTCATATCAAATTTAACAGAGATGGAGCTAAATGGTTTGATTAAAAACTTAGGAGGGCAAATCTATGAACTCATATGCTAGACGATATTTTCTTTTTTAAATAACAAAAATTTTATGCAAAACGCCAAATATCAAAATGCAGTTGAATTTCTAAAATCCTTAAATAATATTCCCTCTATTAACTACATGAAAAAAAGTAAATTTGGTTTTAATAGGTCTTTTTTTGTAGAAAGATTAGCTTATTTTTTAAAACTGATTGGGAACCCACAAGATCGAATAAAATATATTCACGTAACAGGAACAGCTGGAAAGGGATCAACAACATGCGCAATACATAATGTATTGAGATGTGGTAGATACAAAGTTGGCTCTTACTATTCACCACACACGACAACAAGCATAGAAAGAATAAAAGTTAATAATGAATATATCTCTCCAAATGATTTTGCAAATATAGTAGAAAGTTTTAAAAAACCATTAACAGAATGTGCCATAAAAAGTCCATTTGGCGTACCATCATATTTTGAAGTTTTTGTTGCAATTGGATTTGTATATTTTGCTAAAGAAAAATGTGACTGGGTGGTGTTAGAGGTTGGTCTTGGTGGATTGAATGATGCAACAAATGTTATAAAAAATACAAAATATGCGGTTATAACAAATATTGACTATGATCATCAAGATGTACTTGGAAACACACTAGAACTTATTGCAAAAGAAAAAATGGGAATAATAAAAAAACATTCTACGCTTATTACGACAGAAGAACGTCCTAGAATTTTAAAAATGTTTCAAAATAAATGTGAAAAAGAGAATGCCAAATATATTTCTCTAAATGTTAAAAACAACAATTCTACTGAAAAAAATGGAACAATAGCAAGAAAAATAGGAGAGCTATTAAATATAAAAAAGGCGCTTGTTGAAAAAGGAATAAAGCAGGCAAAGCTCCCCTGCAGATTTGAAACAATACAAGATTCTCCTCATGTAATAATAGATGGAGCTCACAATAGAATAAAAATCAGAAAATTGGTTGAAGATTTAAAAACAATTAAATATAAAAAGTTAATAGTTTTATACGGAATGGTTGCGGATAAAAATATAGCTCAATCACTGAATGAAATTATAGGTATGACTGATCATATAGTCTTTACAAGATCGCTGACCCTAAATGCTGGTAGAAAATCTGCCTCGATGTTAGAATTCAAAAAAATAATACAAAAATATAAATATAAAGGAGGGGTTGATTATTTTCTAGACCCATGGCAAGCACTTGAATTTAGTCTATCACAAACAGAAAGCTCTGATTGTTTAGTTATAACTGGATCAATGTATTTAACAGGAAATTTAAGAGAAAGGTGGGTAGATGAAAATTATATTTTAAAAAATAAAAAAAGTTTTTAATAACTTTAATTAAACAATCATGAAAAATTTAGTAATAGTTGAATCACCAACAAAAGCGAAAACAATAAAAAAATTCTTAGATAACTCTTATGATGTTGAGTCTTCATATGGTCATGTCAGAGATTTACCAGAGAGAAAACTGGGTGTAAAAATAGAAGAAAATTTTGAACCAGAATATACTGTACCGAAAAAAGCAAAGACAAATGTAGATAAATTAAAAAAATTGTCAAAAACTGCAAAAATAGTATTTTTTGCAACCGATGAAGATCGCGAAGGAGAAGCAATTTCTTGGCACCTAAATCATCTATTAAAACCAAAAGACCATAAAAGAATAGTCTTTCATGAAATTACAAAAAATGCTCTTCTTGAAGCATTGGAAAACCCCAGAGAACTTGATGAAAATTTAGTAAATGCTCAGCAAGCAAGAAGAATTTTAGACAGACTCGTTGGTTATAAACTTTCCCCATTTTTATGGAAAAAAATATCAAAAGGATTATCCGCGGGAAGAGTTCAGTCAGCAGCTGTAAGATTAATATGCGACAGAGAAGAAGAGGTAAAAAATTTCAAATCTCAGGAATACTGGAAAATATTAGCCGACTTCTTTACAAAAAATCACAGCGAAATTAAAGCAGAACTTACAAAAATCAATAAAAAAACTTTTGATAAATTCAAAATTAATTCAAATGATAAATCAGATGATCTAATTTCGAAAATTAAATCTCTTAATTATAGAATAACAAATGTTGAGTCAAATGATGTAGAAAAAAATCCACTTGCACCATTTACGACTTCTACGCTTCAACAATCTGCAAACAATAAATTAGGATTTAGCTCTAAACAAACTATGCTCTTAGCACAACAATTATATGAAGGCATAGAAATTCATACTGGAAGCACTGGTCTTATAACATACATGAGAACTGATTCTGTAAATCTATCAGAGTCTTTTATTTCCTCATGTGCACAATTTATAAAAGATACTCTTGGAGATAAATATTCATGCTCTAGAAGATTTAAAACAAAATCAAAAAATGCTCAAGAAGCCCATGAAGCAATAAGACCAACAAGTGTAGAAAATACACCCCAAGAAATTGAAAAATATTTAGATCCAAGACAATTCAAATTATACAAACTAATCTGGGAAAGAGCTGTTGCTAGTCAGATGGCAAATGCAAAAATTAAAAATACAAAAATAGAAATATCTGACGATAAAGAAGGATTTACTTTTGTGTCCAGTGGAAACATAATTATATTTGATGGATTTATGCATATTTATAAATCAGGTATATCAGAAAATCAACTACCAGAAGTTTTTAAAAATGAAACAGTTGATCTTAAAAATATAACTGGGGAACAAAAATTCACAGAAGCACCCGCAAGATATAATGAAGCATCACTTATTAAAACAATGGAAAAACTTGGAATTGGTCGTCCATCAACATACGCCCCTACAATTTCTACAATAATTGCAAGAAAATATATTATAAAAGAACAAAAAAGGTTAATTCCTACAGAAATTGGAAATTTAGTAAATAAAATGCTCAAAGAAGAATTTCCTCAAATAGTTGACTATCAATTTACTGCAAACATAGAAGCTGGACTTGATGAAATAGCTGTAGGAAAAAAAGAATGGAGACCATTTTTACATGACTTTTATAAACCATTTGAAAAGAATTTAAAAGACAAGTATGAATCCGTAAAGAAAGTTGATACAACCGAAAAAACAAATGAAATTTGTGAAAAATGTGGAGCAGCTATGATAATTAGATTTGGCAGATTTGGAAAATTTATGGCATGTTCTGCCTTCCCAGAATGTAAAAATACAAAA
>JAQVMR010000055.1 GCA_028703545.1 Patescibacteria group bacterium | reverse complement strand
TTATTTTTTGCTCTTTTTTTCCCAAAAAAGAAGTTGGGCACTTTATTTCAAATAATTAATACATTTTTCTAAAAGTTTTTCAAAATCTTTTTCCTTTTTCCATTCAGTTAAAATAAACTCTCTTAAATCTTTATGTGGTTCATATCCATAATCTTTAGCGAACCATAAATCTCTAAATTCAATATTTAACAAAACACTTAATGCTTCTTTTAAATCTCCTGTCTTTTCTTTTCCAACTCTAGACTCTACTTTATCCCAATAAAATTGATGAAAATAAAGGTGCATTATTTCATGACCGCATGTTTGTAGTTGATGTGGCAAAGAATAAAATAAAGAGAACATAAATGAAGGTTCATCTGGATCATAAGGACAAACTCCAAGAGTTGTAAGATAAGCAATTATCTCTTTATTAAAAGTTTTCTTCATTAAATTATCCATTCTTTTAAAAAATTCTTTTTCAATTTCTCTCCAATATTTTTCTAAAGAATCAATCTCTATTTGTATAATATTTGACTCTTGCAATTTTGATAGATGGGCAGATAATTCTTCTTTACATTCTTCAAATTTTTTTTCTTCACAGATTTTTTTAATCTCAGGATGAATCTTAAAATTTGCCCAAGAAGATTCCCAATTAGATTTATGCCAATGATTCCATAAATCTTTTTCTTTATCAAATTTAAAAATAACTTTAGACATTTTGTTTTAAATCTCTTATTTCTTCTTCGGGATTGTACTTCAACCAAAAAACTGAACATCCGCCAGTGCATGGATTCCAACAATCTCCTTCACTACATTTTTGAGAGGGATACCTTCTTAAAACCTTCCTAAATTGTTGATTTGCTTCTTTTGGATTCTCCCATAAATCTCTAAATCTTTCAGAAGACATTACTTTCCCTTCCTCATAAACATTAAAAATTGGATAATTTGAAAAATGTACGCAAGGTAAAATGTCCCCATTAGCATCTAAGACAAAATTTGTCCCAAATAAAATATGACATCCATGAGAGATTGCTTTGTTTTTTTTCATATCTTTATACATCTCTTGATTTAGATTGCATACTGGAACTGGAGTAACAAGTCTAACATTTTTTCTTTTAGCAGATTCGTAAACTCTTTCAAATAATTTAGCACCTTTAGATAATGGAATTGTATAAGTAGAATCATCTAAGTTACTCACACATGGACCACAGATATTAAACAACCGGTGCGATAAATCTCTTTCTTCAAGTAGACTAACAATATTTTCCAAATCTCCCTCATTTTCATTACACATTGTAGTTTCTGTACAAGTTGGAAAACCATATTTAATTGAATTATCTATTCCCTGTAATGTTTCGTAAAAACTTCCTGAGATTCTTGTAATGGAATCATGAATTTCTGGTGAGCTTCCTTCAATAGAAACTGTTAAAGAAGTTAAACCTGCGTCTCCTACTTTTTGAACAAAATCATAATCTGAAAGTTTCCTTCCATTTGTTACCATGGAAGCTCTAATTCCTTTTTTAGAAATTCTCTCGATTACTCTTTCAAGATTTGAATAAATTGACGGCTCTCCTCCAATTAAAATAACTTTTTTTACATTTAAATCATCAATCAAATCAATAAACTCATTTTCTTTTTTATCATCGAATCTTTTTTCTTTAGAAGAGGTTATTTCAGAAGGAGCATAACACCAGCTACATCTATTATTGCATTCATATTGGAGTGGAAACCAAACAGTATTGAATTCTGTCATTTAATCACATTCAGAATCTATGCAATAACCGCCACAGTCGCAATCTCCACAATCGGCACCGTAGCAACAGTCAGAGGCATAAGCTTCTACTTTAGCTTGATATGCGCTAAAGTCTGAGTCCCGAATAGACTCACCTCTTAACTGGATTCCACTCACTTTGTCTAAAAGTGTTTCTACCATAGATTTTTGGAGTATTCAATCTTTTTAAGTTTTGTTGTTGTGAAAAGATAAAGTGCCTAAATAATATTTCTGAAAATCAAAGATTTTCAGCAAATTGTCCGAAGGACAAAGCAACAACTTCTCCTATTGGGTGGGAAAGAAAAGTGATTTTAATTAGACATAACATTGGGGATATACGAAGTTTTGCAGAGTGAAACGGAGCAAAATTTGGGTGAGGGGCGAGCCGAGCCCCGAACCGTATATCCCTTGTTATGTCCGTCGGAGTGAAACGGAGACCAAGGGATAGTGCAACGATTTTTGCGAAGCAAAAAATCCCACAGAGTAATTTTAAAGGGCGTTCTATCAATTGAGCGAATGCGATACATCAAGAACAAGAATAGAGGGACAATTTACTTTTTTAAAGGGCTTTCTTATTCCACTTGCCAATTATCTTCAATATATTCATGTATTTCTTCGGCATCAGTTATTGGTTCGGTTTTATTTCCTTTTCTGACAAATAAAACTTTTTGATTATCTTTCTTCAAAAATATGGGTTCTCTTGCTTTTTCAATTTCCACTAATAATATTTCATCACCATTTAGATTTTGCATGGAATATTCAATATGTCTTCTTACAATTACGTCTTTGAATGAACTTTCAAGATTATTTCTAAATTCCATTAAGAAACTATCTTTATTTTTTTTAAAACTGGAATTATAATCTTTTTCTAAGCCATATATATTACCATCATCTTCAACTCCTACTAATAAAGTGCCACCATCTGCATTTAGAAAACCAGCGATTGTTTTTGTAATGTCAAATTTTCTTTCTTTATTTGGTTTTTCTTGATTTATATCATAATAAAAAGTTGATTTAAATTCTAAATTTTGATGTTCTCCTTCTTGAATTATTTCGGATACATTGATTTTCTCTTTTTTTTTATTTATCAAACCACTTAGAAATTTATTCATTGCTTTTGAAATGATTTCGGCTCTTAATTGCAAAAAATCTGTAAAATTATCAATTTTCCAATAATCTTCTTTTATAGGGACAAATTGTTGTTCTAAAGCATCAGAGTATTTATCTTGCACCTGTTTTAAATAAATTTCAGGTTTATTATTAGATGCTTTAAGATTTGCTCTTTGAGTTAAAAAAGCTCTATTTAGAAGACTGTTGGCTGTTGCTTTTTGTTCTCTTGTAACAAAAAGATTATTCTTTTTTAATAAATCTTTAGGGAATATGTGATGTTTTTCTAATTCATATGTTTTACCAGTAAGATTGCTATGCAATTTTACTCCATTAAACCAGTCAATAGCATTTTTGCTTTTTGCGATAATAAAAGACAGATTGAAAAAAGGACTATTAACAGGCGTATCATCAAGATCAGATGGTTTAACTTTAAAATCTCTAACTTCTCTTTTAAGATTATCAATTAATGAATCAATTTCATTTGTTTTTGATATACTAACTACATCTTGTTCTAAAGGAGAACTAGCACCTCTTCGAGTGTATCTTCCCCAAATCATTGCATTATATAACCAGTATAATCCTTTCTTTAAATCAGATTCATTTTTAAATTCAAAATTATTTTTAGAAACATAAACCACTAGTGGAACTAAAAGATATTGTGTTCTTAATTCATATTGATTTGAAGAATCTATAAAAGCCCTTGAAGTTAAGAAATTAATTATATATTCAACACTTCTTTTAGTTTTATTCCATGCTTCAAGAATTTCTGAATCTGATTTGTTATATATTGAATCAAATTTCCCTCTGCCTGTTAATATTCCATTCAAACAAGTAGTCAAGAAATCAAATTCAAACTCAAAATTTTTAGACTTCAATAATTCTAACTCTTTTCTGAATTCATCTTTTATTGTAGGAGAAACCATAGAAATATGAGCCATTGCCAAATCTGCTTCACTTAATTTTCTACCCTCTTTATTCACAAGATTAAAAATTCTTACAACTTCAGAAACTTCCATATCAGGTTTAAGTTTATCTTCATCTAGATAATAGGAGTATTCTCTTATTTTATTTAATTGGTTTAATACTTTTAGATATTTAGTACTATTTTCTTTAAAGAAATCTGCAATTCCAGAATTTTCTGACTCTTGCATTTTCTCAATATAATCTCCAGCATCTGAATAATTGTTAAAAAAATCTGTGACATTTATCCATTCAAAAGAATCTTTCATTTTAACTGGTTGCCAATAACTAAATCTGTCCTCATCATTTTTAGCAGATAGATTAAAGTAAAGGTTAAAATCTAATTTTTTACCTTCATAAAATGGTGGTTCTTTTCCAGTAAGTAATCTATAAATGCTTGTTAATCTTTGTTGTCCATCAAGAATTAATTTTGTATAGACACCCTCATTTGATACCTTATCTCCTCTAAGCTTAACATTTTGTTTTGTACTCCAAATAAGTAACGTTCCAGTAGGATAATTTTTGAATAAAGAAGACATCAATTTTTTAACTTTGGTTCTATTCCATACAAAACCTCTTTGAAAGTCAGGTAAAACATATTCTCCGTCTTTGATTTTTGTAATTAATTGATAAATTGAAATTTGTCCCATATTTAAAGAAAGATAAGTAATATTTAATAAAGTTTGCTATTGAGAACCCATATTTTTGAAAGCCCTTTTTGTTTAGTAAATTGTCCCCTTCCACTTTTAGCCCTTTGAAATTATTGGACATAACATCAGGATTTAGAGACTTTCAATTTATTGAAAGCACGAGTGGAATGGAGACGAAGTCGGAATGACCTCGTGAGTTTCTTCTGAAAGAAAAAATTTCCCTGAAGTGAAACGGAAGGCGTAGCGAAATGCAATGTAGCGGAGTTTAAATCCTTGTTATGTCTGTCGGAGCTTTGCGGAGACCAAGAGATAGTTGCAAACGGTTTTTGTGGAACTAAGTGGAACAAAAAATCTCGCAGAGTTAAAATCACTTTTCTTGGGGGTTTTTGTCTTTGACGCGCGCGATTTAGTTGCTCAAGATTTTGTAATAATAAAAATAAAAAAGGGCTCTTTCGAGCCCTGTAAAAAATAAAATTTGTTTATTTTAGGGATTGATATATTTTTTTAGCTCTTTCTTCGATTTCATCTCTACTTTCATAGTGATCATTGTCTCCATATCTAAAAAGACTAAAAAGATATCCTACTGCATTATTTAAAGGTTCTTTTAATAGATAAAAAGCGGCGTGATCATATCTTAAATATAAATCACGAGCCTTATCTTTTTCCTTAAAATGTTTTGGATCCCTCACAAAAGAGCCATACAAATTTATTAGTTCTTTTTTTAGTTTTTCTGGATCCAAATCTTTAGACATTTTATGAACCTTTCTTTATGCAAGGAATTTCTAAATTAATTGCTCTCATCTCAGCCATACATGCTTCGTAATTAGATAAGGGAACTTCTGATTTTTTATCTTCCATTCCATAGGGCTTAATTTTTGCTCCAGTTATCTTGTCTCCATCCTCATGTATATGAAGTTGAAAACCTGAATTTTTAAAATCATAGTACTTATCAGCCATATACAAAGCACTAGCACTTAAGCCTTCCAAATCTCCAACAACAAAATAAGTCTGTTGTCTTTCTTCTTGTGCTACTCTTGGTTGATATCCGAACATTTGTTCAAGTTGCATTCTTTTCGGTACCTCCTTTCAATTCTATAAATTTCTCTTGCTGAGAATAGGATAGTAAATCTTCCTTAGAAAATAATCTTAAATCTTCTCTTAATGCTAAAGCATTAGCTAAATAAGTTTGAGAATAACCTTCAAACTTATTTCTTAAAAAATCATTTTCTAAATTTTCATTCCTCAATCTTTGCATACGAGAAGACCATTTTAAATTATGTCTTATTGCTTCTTCTGTGATTGGTTGTGATAAAACTTGTTGTTTTGATTTTTCAAAATAACCTCTCTCTCCAAAAATTAATTTTCCATTCATCAAGGGAGTCAAAATCCTTACATCAAAATTTTCTAATCCTTTTTTAAATTCTTTATGTGATTTATATTTAACATCTAACCAATCTGAATGAGCTTCGTTTGGAGCTCCATTTCCAACCATAAAAACATCAATATCAGAAAATTCTTTTCTTGATCCATAAAGTAAAGCAAATCTTACATCTTGTAATTTGTCTTTGTAAACATCTTCCAACAACTTTCTAACTCTTTCTGGTGTTGTTCTTCTCGCCATTCCTTGAGCATACATTGTTGCCAAATTTCCATATTGCTCGCTAAAATTTATCGCTGAATCAACAGCTTCTTTTTCTTGTCCAGCTAAAGAATCATATTTTCTTCCAAACAAATCATTTAATCCCAGTTCCCCTGAAATCAAGT
>JAQVMR010000010.1:14157-24581 GCA_028703545.1 Patescibacteria group bacterium | reverse complement strand
CGAAACATTTTATATCATCTGAACCACAAACAAAAAAAGCAATTAAAAATATTCAAATTGAATTAAAAGAGAGATTGTCATATTTTAAAAAACATAAATTATATTTAGAAGAAGAAAGACTAAGACGCAGAACAAGATATGATTTGGAAATGATAAAAACACTTGGATATTGTCATGGCATAGAAAATTATTCTCGTCATTTGTCTGGAAAACTTGCTGGAGAAGCACCAGATTCTTTACTTGCATATTTTCCAATGAAAAATGGGAAACCAGACTTTCTTACTGTAATTGATGAGTCTCATATTGGAATTCCTCAGATTCGTGGAATGTATGAAGGTGATAGAAGTAGAAAACAAGCACTTGTAAAATATGGTTGGAGATTGTCATCTGCACTTGATAATAGACCACTACGATTCGAAGAATTCAGAAAAAGAATCGGACAAGTAATTTTTACGACAGCTACACCAGGGAAATTTGAATATGAACATTCAAAGGCCATTGTAGAGCAAATTATACGTCCTACAGGCCTCATTGATCCAGAAATAGAAATAAGACCAGTGTTTGATAAAAAACACAACAGAAGTCAAATAAATGACATAATGGATGAAATTGAACGACTTGCAAAAATACATGAAAGAGTGATCGTAAATACTCTTACAAAAAAACAAGCAGAGGACTTGCATGCGTATTTAAGTGAGCAAAAATTTAGATCAAACTATGTTCATAGTGATGTAAAAACATTTGAAAGAAATGAAATACTTAAAAATTTTCGTCTTGGAAAATTTGATGTTTTAATTGGAGTAAATTTACTTCGTGAGGGATTGGATTTACCGGAAGTAACTCTTGTTGCGATTCTTGATGCTGATCGTGAAGGTTTCCTTCGATCAGAAACTTCACTTATGCAAACAATGGGTCGTGCTGCAAGAAATGTAAAAGGAAAAATAATTCTTTATGCTGATAAAACAACTGAGTCAATGAAGCGTGCTATTAAAGAAGTAGAACGTCGTAGAAAAAAACAAATTGAATATAATAAAAAATATAATATAACACCACTTACAATAACAAAAGATATTGAGGATTTTCTTGATATTTCAACGCAACAATAATATGGAAGAAAAAATAATTATTCATGGTGCGAGAATGCATAATCTAAAAAACATAGACTTAGAAATTCCGCATAATAAATTGACAGTAATAACAGGACTTTCTGGTAGCGGAAAATCATCTTTGGCTTTTGATACAATTTTTGCAGAAGGACAACGTCAATATGTAGAATCACTTTCACCATACATGAGACAATTTTTGGGTCAGAAAAAACCTGCTGATGTTGATGAAATAATTGGACTTGCTCCATCAATATCAATTGATCAAAAAGCGCTTTCACATAATCCTAGGTCAACAGTTGGAACTCTTACTGATATTTATGATTATCTTCGTGTTTTGTATGCTAGAGTTGGAGAAGTGTTTTGTCCAATATGTGGAACAAAAATAGAAAAATTATCGCCTGAGGAAATGATTGATATAATTTTATCCAAAAAGAAAACTGATAAAGATCCTGCCCGCAAAGCTTCGCTTAGCGATGCAGGCGGGTATGCTGTAATTCTCTCACCAGTTGTAATGGATAGAAAAGGTGAATATTATCAAATGCTTTATGATTATTTGAAACTTGGTTATGGAGAAGTAAGAGTTGATGGAAACATGAAATCACTTCGAGAAAAAATAATACTTGATCCAAAGAAAAAACATAATATTGATTTGGTAATTGATAAAGTATTACTCACTGATGAATCACGATTATTTGAAGCAGTAGAAAATTCTCTTTCATATAGTAAAGGTTTGGTAATTGTTCAAATTGCAAATGAAGAATTTTTGTTATCATCAAATTGGACTTGTCCAAATGATAATTTTTCTTTTCCAGAAGTAGAGCCAAGATTATTTTCATTTAATTCACCACACGGTGCTTGTCCAAAATGTTTTGGTTTAGGAAAAATTGGCTTTTCAGATAAAATTTGTGATAAGTGTAATGGAAAAAGACTAAAAGAAGAAGCATTATCAGTGCGAGTTAATAAAAAAAATATTGCTGAAGTTTGTAATTTAACAACAGACAGGGCTATTGAATTTTTCAAAAATTTCAAAGAAAAAATGACTCATCGACAGCACGAAATTGCTGATCCAGTAATAAATCAAATTATAAATAGATATGAATTTTTACTAAAAGTTGGGCTAAATTATTTATCACTTGATAGAGAATCAGAAACATTATCAGGTGGAGAAGCACAAAGAATCAGATTATCATCACAAATTGGTTCACACTTATCACGAACTCTTTATGTACTTGATGAGCCAACAATTGGACTTCATGAAAGAGACACAGACAGATTAATTGAAACATTAAAAACATTACGAGATAAAAATAATACTGTAATAATTGTTGAGCATGATGAGCGAACTATATTAGAATCTGATTATTTAGTAGATTTAGGACCACTTGCAGGATTGCACGGTGGAGAAATTACTGCAATTGGAAATACATTAGAATTATTAGAATCAAAAAAGTCTTTTGATAAATCATTAACTTTGAAATATTTACGTGGCGAGAAAAAAATTGAACTTCCAAAAAAGAGACGTGACAAAAATAAAGGTACATTAAAAATTATCGGAGCAAAAGCAAATAATTTAAAAGGAGTAAATGTTGAAATTCCACTTGGCAGAATGGTTGGAGTGACAGGAGTATCGGGCTCTGGAAAATCTTCTCTAGTTTATGATGTTTTGTATAAAAATTTATTGAAAATGGAACATAATAGAGGAAAAGTAAATTTAGACAAAGTAAAAGAAATAAAAGGATTTGAGTATATTGATAAAGTAGTTGTAATAAATCAATCACCAATTGGTCGCACGCCAAGATCAAACCCAGCAACTTATACTGGAATATTTACTCATATCAGAGATTTTTTCGCAGAATTGTTGGAATCACGTGAAAGAGGATACACATTGAGTCGTTTTTCTTTCAATCGAGCTGGTGGAAGATGTGAAGCATGTTCTGGTGCAGGATTTAATCTTATTGAAATGCACTTTTTACCACCAGTTTTAGTTGAGTGTGAAGTGTGTCATGGAAAAAGATTTAACAGAGAAACACTTCAGGTAAAATACAAAAATCATAGCATTGCAGATGTTCTGGATTTAACAATTGATGAAGCATACAAATTATTTGATGGAAATTATTATATAACTGATAAATTAAAAGTTCTAATAGGAGTTGGGCTTGGTTATCTGACTCTTGGTCAATCTGCAACAACACTCTCTGGTGGCGAGGCGCAGAGAATCAAACTTGCAAAAGAACTCACCGGAACTCTTGGCAAGAAAATATTGTATTTACTTGATGAGCCAACAACAGGACTTCATTATCATGATATTGAGCTACTTCTTGGCGTATTGAATAAGCTTGTGGAACGTGGAAATACAGTTCTTATAATTGAGCATAATTTACATGTTATAAAATCAATGGATTATGTAATAGATTTAGGTCCTGATGGTGGAGAAAATGGTGGGAGAGTAATTGCTTATGGAACACCTGAAGACCTAGTCAGGAATGAAAAAAGTATTACGGGTCAATACCTTAAGCCATATTTAAAAAAATAATTTTTATAATAATATTTAATTAGTATATAAAATGACATTATATATGGAAAACAAAATTGATATTTTTACTACAGATATAAGAAAAAACATTGAATTTCTAGTAAATAAAAAAGAATATGATCCAGCTTTATTAATAATAGAGGATATTTTAAATAAAGATCCAAATCATTTAGACGTCCTAAAAACAAAATTATCGATTCTTGGACTAATGCATAAACATGAAAAATTAATAATATTGGCAGATATAATTATAGAAAAGATCAAAAATGACTATATTATATATTTTAAAAAGGGTGTTTCTTTGTATCATTTAAAAAAATATAATGAATCTTTATTATCTTTAAATGAGTGTTTAAAAATAAGACCTAATTTTCATAGAGCCCTGAGTTATAAAATTTCAATTTTAACCATATTAGGTAAACACCAAGAAGCTGTAACGCTATATGAAGAAAGTGATTTAGATGAAGATGGTCAGATTACATCATTTAATAATATAGGTTATTCTTATTTAGAATTAGGTAATTATTCTAAAGCAGAAGAATATTTAATAAAAGCTAGATCAACTGATAGCCATATTAAAATATTGTATAATTTAACTGAACTATATCGTAGGAAAAGAAGCTATTTTAAATTTATTGAATTCTATATCAAGGCCAGATTAAAAAAATTTATTAGTAAATATTATAAAATTTCTAAAAATAAATTTGAGTGGAGTATAGATAAATTTATTGGTCCTGGTAAATTATTTATTACAAATTCTCAAATTAGAGAAACAAAGGCTATTATGAAATTATTTAAAACCCCACATTGGTCAGCCTTATGTAATGATACGTTTATATGGTTTGCCGTTAACATACCATTACATTTATTAGAGAATAATAAATCTATAAAAGGGGACATAGATATCCTTGTAAAAATGCCGGAGACTTTTCCATTCAATGAAAACACACTATCTAGGTATCGTTCTTTTGAGGTTAAATCTATTTTAGTTAATAGAAATGGTAAATCTAAATCTCTAAAAACTGGAAAACATCAAAAGATTTATGAACAACTCAAAAAACTCAAAAAATTTGGCAGTGGGCAAGTAATTTTATTAGAAATATATGCTCTTGAAAGAGGATTTTCGGATTGCAATGTTTTTCCAACTACAGAAATAGAAAGAGAAATTATAAATAAAGCTAATTTAATTAAGAATGATGGTTTTGGTTATCTTATTATTAAAGATGAAGCATCTAAATCAATACAAGATGGCTCGGGAGGCGTATTCTATGTTCCAGATAATGTTTTAATTGGATATCCAAATATAATAAAATCACCATTTGTAGATTTAGTAAATTATCTAGATGAGTTTTATAAGAGAGAAATTCAAAAAAGAGGTTTTTGTGGATTACCAATAATTACATATTGTAAAAAATGTAAAAAATTGATACTAATAAATGCATCAGAAGAAGAAAATAAATGTCCAAATTGTGATTATGAAATATTTTAGGTATTTAGAATTTAAAAAATACAAATTGCTTTTTAGCTTAAAAAATGGGAAAATAGATATATAATTTATAATTATGGCAAATAAATCTTTAAATAAAAGTCTACACAAAGCACATAGAGAGAAAAAAGACGAATTTTATACTCAACTTATTGATATTGAAAATGAATTAAAACATTATAAAGATCAGTTTCGCAATAAAATAATTTATTGTAATTGTGATGATCCATTTGAAAGTAATTTTTTTAAATATTTTGCTGGTAAATTTAATGCTTTGGGTTTAAAAAGACTTATAGCTACAAGTTATAAACCATCGCCAATTGCTAATACTCAATTAGGTTTATTTGGTAAAAATAAAACACTTAAAACACTAAAAGGCAGATCAAAAACAACAGCTAATAAATTCATTATTAATGAGGTTAATGATTTTGATGGTGATGGTGCTTTTGATTTAAATGATATTGCGAAACAACTCAAAGCTAATAAAAATAATGAATGGACTCCATTAGAAGGGGATGGAGATTTTAGAAGTAAAGAAAGTATAGAATTGTTAAAACAGGCAGATATTGTAGTGACCAATCCACCTTTTTCATTATTTAGAGAATATATTGCTCAATTAGTTGAATATAAAAAAAAGTTTTTAGTATTGGGTCAGCAAGGCGCAGTAATTTATAAAGAATTTTTTCCTTTAATAAAAGAGAATAAGGTATGGTTGGGTTATGATAATGGTGGCACAAAATGGTTCCAAGTTCCAATGGATTATGACATCCCAACAGAATCAAGAAAAAAAATTGTTAATGGTATAAAATATTTAAGTATGGGAAGTGTTAATTGGTATACTAATCTTGATGTTGCTTGTCGTCATAAAGATCTCATATTATATAAAAAATACAATCCTAAGGAATATTTAAAATATGATAATTATAACGGAATTAATGTAAATAGATATATTGATATTCCAATGGATTATGATGGAATAATGGGTGTGCCAATTACTTTTCTTGATCACCATAATCCAGATCAGTTTGAAATCATAGGACTAGATAGATATACAGGCAAAAATGGAGACAAAGATTTTACTATTAATGGAAAAATGTTATTTCGTCGTATTTTAATTAAAAATAAAAAAATTAAAAAATAAAATATGAAAATTGAACTACATAAAATCCCAATAAAAAAAGTAATTGACGAATATAGAGATAGTGCTGAAGAGGGTGTGATCGCTTATGGCGGTAAACTTGATATTCGTCCAAAATATCAACGTGAATTTGTTTATAAAGAAAAACAACGTGAAGCCGTAATAGAAACAATTAAAAATAATTTTCCTTTAAATGTGATGTATTGGATGGTTAGAGAAGGTGGTAGTTATGAAGTATTAGATGGCCAACAACGTACTATTAGTATTGGTCAATATATAAGCGGAGAATTTTCATTAAATGAAAGATATTTTCATAATTTACACAAAGAAGAACAGGATCAAATTTTGAATTATAAATTAATGATCTATTTTTGCGAAGGAACAGATAAAGAAAGATTAGATTGGTTTAGAATTATTAATATTGCTGGTGAAAAATTAACTGATCAAGAAATTCGCAATGCAGTTTATACTGGACCATGGTTAAGTGATGCAAAATTAAAATTTAGTAAATCAAATTGCGCAGCATATTTATTGGCAAATGATGGAGGGCAATTAGTTAGCGGTTCACCAATTCGTCAGGAATATTTAGAAACAACACTTTCATGGATTAATGATGGAAAAATAGAAAATTACATGGCTAAACATCAACACGACAAAGATGCTGAAAAATTATGGCAATATTTTCAAGATGTAATTGAATGGGTACGAAAAATTTTCATAAATTATCGTAGAGAAATGAGTAATGTTGAGTGGGGCGAATTATATAATAAATTCAAAAATGATAAATTCAATACAAAAAAATTAGAAGATGAAATTAAAAAGTTGATGCAAGATGAGGATGTTACAAAAAAATCTGGAATTTATTCATATGTTTTAACTAGAAATGAAAAATATTTAAATATTCGTGCATTTACAGATAAACAAAAAAGGGAAGTATATGAAAAACAAAAAGGTATTTGTATAAAATGTAAAAAACATTTCGAAATAGAAGAAATGGAAGCTGACCACATAAAGCCATGGCATGAGGGTGGAAAAACGATTTCAGAAAATTGCCAGATGTTATGTAAAGATTGTAATCGAAGGAAATCAGGAAAGTAAAAAACATGAAAAATAAAAAATTTCTATATTTTATTCCATTAATTTTATTTGGAATTTTTATATTTATATATGGTGGCTATGATGATAGCCCCGGGGCACAGGGATTGGGATTTTTAATCGTTATTATTGGGGTTGTTAATTTGATAAAGAAAGGGAAATAAATTATTTTTGATTGTTTCTATCGCAATCCCATTTTCTGGGGTTGTTTTTATATATAGTCAAAAATAACAATTTATTATAAAATTAATCCATGCAATTAAAAGATAAAATAAAAAAATTTCCAAAAAAATCTGGGGTATATTTCTTTTTAGATAAAAATAAAAAGATTCTTTATGTTGGTCGTGCTACATCACTGAAAAATAGAGTTTTACAGTATTTTCAAAAAAATATAGACGAGCGAATTGCTGAAATGGTTTCACTCGCTACTGATATAAAATATATTGAAACAGATAATTTACTTGAAGCAATAATACTAGAGGCAAAAAATATTAAAAAATTCTGGCCAAAATATAACATAAAAGACAAGGACAATAGATCTTTTATTTATATTGTAATTAATAAGCGTAGTGATTACCCAACAATTAAAATTATAAGAGAGCGAGAATTAGATAAATTTCCTATAAATGAATTTGTAATTTTTGGACCATATCAATCGCTGTATTTAATTCAAAATGCTCTGAAAATTATTCGAAGAATTTTTCCGTATAGTACATGCAAAGCAAATTCTGGAAAACCTTGTTTTGATTATCAAATAAGATTGTGTCCCGGAACTTGTATAAGTGAGATATCAAAAAAAGATTATAGAAAAAATATAGCAAATATTATTTTACTCTTATCTGGTGAAAAAAATAAATTAATTAAAAAATTATTAAAAGATAATCCTGAATCAGTAAAAGCCCTGAAACATATTCAAGATGTATCACTTCTAACAAATGAAAATGATTTAAATATAAAAATTAGCAGAATTGAGGGTTATGATATTTCACATTTTGCAGGCCGTGAAACATATGGATCTATGGTTGTTTTTGAAGATTCAGTTCCAAATAAAAATGAATATAGATTATTTAAAATAAAAAATGCACCATCTGGGGACGATGAAAGAGCACTACTTGAAATGCTAGAGAGAAGATTACATCACAATGAGTGGCAAAAACCTGATTTAATAATGATTGATGGTGGAAAACCACAAGTTGATTTTATAAATAAATTTTTTAAACAAAATAATATTAATATTCCAATTGTGGGAATTTCAAAATATGATAATGACAGATTGGTTTTTTCAAATTCTTTAAATAAAAATCAGAAAATATTAGCAGAAAATATCAAAGCAACACTTCTAAAGGTCAGAGAAGAAGCTCATAGATTTGCAAATAGAGGAAGGAAAATGGGTTTTGGAAAAAGAAAATAAAATTATTTATATTAAAACCACAATGAAATCATTGACCAAAATGATTTTTTTATATATTATATAAATAAGAAAATTATGTGGAGGAATCATGTTAATAAAAAAAAGATGGAATGACTTGTGGGATAAGCTCCTGGAAAACGTCACTCAAGTTGTAAGAAAACGCAACGAGAATGTTGATGAATGCGAGAAGCACATTGATGACATCTCAGATATTATTGAGGAAATAAACTCTATAAAAAAGAGTTCATTTTGTGCCTAAATTAAAAAATTCGTCATGTTTCATTTGAAACCTCTGGCGATTTTATTTTTATGGTATAATTATATTGTTGAATAATTAATTTTAATTTTATGGAAAAAAGAAAATAATAATAATAGGTGCTGGTCCTGGTGGACTTACAGCGGGAATGATATTAGCCCACAAAGGCTTTGACGTTGAAATATTTGAACGCATGGATAGTGTGGGTGGAAGAAATAGAATGATTCAGGTGGGGGACTATAAATTTGATTTAGGACCCACCTTTTTTATGATGAAATTTTTAATTGAGGATATTTTTAAAAGCACGGGGGAAAAATTAGAAGACTTTGTTGAATTAAAAGAAATAGAACCAATGTATCATCTGCATCTAAGAGATAAAGAAATTCCAATAAAAAAAATTTAGAAGAGAAGTAAAAGATATAACTATAGAAAATAAAAAATGTGTTGGTGTTGAACTAGCCGATGGGTCACACAATGCAGATGAAATAATTATAAATGCTGATTTTGCTTACGCAATGAGTCATATTTTAAAAGATGGAATTTTAAAAAAATATAGTAAAGAAAATTTAAAAAAGAAAAAATATTCCTGTTCTACATTTATGTTATATTTGGGAATTGACAAAGAAATAGATATTACCCACCACAGTGTTTATTTTGCAGATGATTATAGACAGAACGTGAATGATATTTTTGAAAATAATACATTATCGGAAGATAATTCTTTTTATGTTCATAATCCAAGTAAAATAGATAAAACACTTGCACCCAACGGAAAATCATCAATATATATACTTGTTCCCATCACTAATAATTTTTCTAGCATTGATTGGGAAAAAGAAAAAACAAGTTTTAGAAATAAAATAATAAATTCAATAAAGAAAAAAGTTAAAGGATTGGAAGATATTAAAAAACACATTGAGGTAGAAAAGATAATAACTCCCGAAGATTGGGAAAATGATTATTGTGTTTATAATGGTGCTACTTTTAATTTAGCCCACAATGCATTACAAATGCTTTACTTTGGGCCCAGAAATAAATTTGAAGAATTAAAAAATTGCTATATTGTTGGAGGAGGAACTCATCCGGGTTCGGGTCTTCCTACGATTTATCAAAGTTCAAAAATAAGCTCTGAGCTAATTATAAAAAAATATAAAATGCTTGATCAGATTTTATATTTTATACTTTTACATAAGTATCTAGCACTTTTTTTAGTGACATTTTTGGGTTCTCTTACAAATTTAACTCCAACAACCCCTTCTCTTATAGCGTCTGGTTCATTAATAGCAAAAGAATTTCTAGATTATAAATTAGTTTTTTTGTCTGTTTATTTGGGTTCTGTTTCTGGTGATATTATTGCTTATTTACTAGCTTATTTTTTTAGTAAAGATGTTTTAATAAA
>JAQVMR010000010.1:0-14147 GCA_028703545.1 Patescibacteria group bacterium | reverse complement strand
TGAACATAATTCTGCTAAGGCAATTTTTATGAGTAGATTTTTTTATCAAGCCTTGGTCCAGTTATAAATTTAATTGCTGGATTTGCAAAAATAAATTACAAAAAATTTATATTATATGATATTGCAGGCGAAGCAATATATGTTTTTTTATTTACAGGAATTGGATATTTATTTTATAATAATTGGAAACATATATCAGATTTTACAAATTATATAAGTTTCATACTTATAATTATTATAATTTTTGTTCTGATTTTATATTTTCATAGAAAAAAGCTTAACAAATAAATGGAGTTTAATAAAAAAATATGATACAATATTTGTAATATGCTTAAAAGTTTAAAAGTTGGTATGGGTTTCGGACTCACATCAGCTACAATTACGACACTTGGGCTTATGATTGGTCTTGCATCAAGTACAGGATCAAAACTTGCAATAATAGGAGGAATTATTACAATTGCTATTGCTGATTCATGTTCCGATGCACTCGGGGTTCATATAGCAAAAGAATCTGAGGGTAATTTTTCTAAAAAACAAATTTGGCAAGTAACTGTCTCTACCTTCTTATTTAAAGCAATGTTTGCATGTACATATCTTATACCAATTATTTTGTTTTCAATTAAAACGGCAATAATAGTATCTATATTATGGGGACTGATAATACTTTTTATGTTAAGCTACAAATTGGCAAAAAATGAAAAACAAAAACCATTTAATGTAATAGGAGAGCACCTCTTAATTGCTATAATTGTTATGATATCAACTTATTGTTTGGGTAGTTTAATTTCAATATATTTTAAATAATTCATTTTATTAATTACTAAAAATATGGACGAACAAACACTACAAATATTACAGCAAAATACTTGGTTTTTTATAATTTTAATGCTTTGGGTTTTACCATGGAAGGCTGTGGCTTTATGGAAATCAGCAAGATCAAATCAAAAAATTTGGTTTGTCATATTATTATTAATAAATACTTTGGGAATTTTAGAAATTCTTTATATTTTTATATTTAGCAGAATAAATAAAAAATTAGTTCAAGAAAAATTAGCTATAAATAATTAATAATTAATTATAAAAAAATATGGAAAATGAAACAAAATGTAATTGCGGGGAAAACTGTAATTGCAAATCAAAATTTTGGAACAAATTTTTAACCTTTGTTTTACTTCTTGGTGTAATTGTAATGGGGGTTCTTGCAATTTTAAAAGATAAAATTCCAAATGATAATAATTTAGTAAGTGTAAGTGCAGAGGGGCGTGTTTTTGCAAAACCAGATATAGCAACCATTAATTTAGGAATCAAAACGGGAGTAAAAAAAGAGGCACAAGAAGCCGTAAAAGAGGGAAGTGATAAAATGAATAGCATTATTGATAAAATGAAAAAATTGGAAATAGAGGAAAGAGATATAAAAACTACCTCATATTCTCTAAATCCTTCATATATTTATCCAAGAGAAGGTGGTGTTCCACAAATTGCTGGATATGAATTATACCAACAAATTACTGTAAAAATAAGAAATCTTGATCAAATAGGCGAGGTTATAAAAGAAGCTACAAATTCGGGTGCAAACCAGATGGGCAGCGTAGCATTTACAATTGATGATACGGATGCTTTAAGGGCAATGGCTAGAACTGAAGCAATTAAAAAAGCAAAAGAAAAGGCCCGTGCTATTGAAAAAGAATCAGGAATTAATTTAGGGAAAATAGTTGGAGTTTATGAAAATGATTATTATTCTATGCCAGTCTATGAATCAAGAGCAATGGGGGGTGATAGTATGATGGCAAAATCAATAGCTCAAGAAGTTGCAGTCTCTCCTATCATTAATCCGGGGGAATCAGAGACTACGCTCACAGTTACCTTAACATATAAGGTTAAATAGTGATTTATCAAATAAATAAAGATAAAAAGATTATTTAGATATTTAAATATTTAAAATAAAAATAATCATATGAATATAGAAAATCAAATAAATATATCCAGCAAGTTAAATATGAGAAAATTAATTGTAATAGAATTTATAATTCTTCTTTGTGGAACAATTTTTGCCTGGGGAAATTTTATATTTGAACTGATAAGTTATATAAACAACAAACCCTGTAAAACTGGATGTAGTGCGAATTTCAATCAATTTTTTGAAGTGGAACAAACACAAACACTTACAAATCCCTTTTTAACATCATGCTTCTATGGGGCAATATTTTTTACAATAGCTCTATTTATAATTATTTTAATTTTAAAAAAATATAAAAAATCTTCTAATATCTAGAAAGTATTGAAATTTATACATTTTTTATAAAAAATAAAAATCGCCTTTATTTAGGCGATTTTTGTATTATTATATTTTAATATATAAATTATAATTTGTCAATATTAATAAAACTTGACAAATTTTTATTTTTCATTTAAGATAAACTGTTATAAATAATTCAAAATGTTAAAATAATATAGAAGGAGCAATGTTTAAAAAGAAAAAATCAATAATTTTAGTGATTATATTTATAGTATTTTTTTACAGTCTATTTTTTGTATTCTTACCTATAAAATCAGTTTATTCACAAACAAAACTAATTAAAAATAATTTAGCAAAAATTGAAGATTATATAAAACAAGACGATTTTGATTCTGTAGAGATATTAATAAATCAAACAAATGCTAATATTTCGATAATACAAAAAAATCTAAAAACACTCTCAATTTTTAAATTAATACCAACTGTAAATGAAAAATTTAATGCAATTAATGGGGTTGTAAATAATGCAAAAATAATTACAAATAGCGTAAATCAGGTATTATCAGAAACAAATGCTGATATTTCAAAAAATGATATTTTGATTCACTTTTTAAAAAACAAAGACACCTTAAAAGATTTAAAGATTGGTTTTGAAAATTTAGCAAAAAATTTAGATGTATTAAATGGTGTTGTCAATTTAAAGAATAGTAAATTATCTGAAAGCATAGAATTTATTTCAAATGCACTAAAATTTTTAGAACCATTTAATGAACATATTTATGATATGTTTGGAAAAAATGGAGAGAAAAAATATTTATTATTATTTCAAAATAATACTGAACTTCGTCCCACAGGCGGATTTATAGGAACTTATGGAATTTTAACAATACAGGATACAAAAATAAAAAATTTGTTTATTGATGATATATATCATCTAGATAGTGCATCTATCGGAAAATTAAAAAATAAAGTACCGGAGGCAATTACAAAATATTTAGAAACACCTGAATGGTATATGAGAGATTGTAACTTTGAACCAGACTTTCCATCATCAATGAATGATTGTATAAATTTATATAAATTAGAATCGCAAGATAATACAAAAATAGATGGAGTAATTGCAATTACACCATCGGTTGTAGGAGAAATATTGGGTGTAATTGGTATACAAACTATAGAAGGAGTAATTTTTGAAAAGGAAAATTTTACAGATGATTTACAAAAAGCCGTTGAATTATATTATAAAGAAAGAGCTATAACTTCATGGGATAGAAAAGATATAATTAAAAGTTTAGCAAATTCAATGCTTAGTGAACTAAAAAATAGAAGTCTGTCTGACTATTCAAAAATTTTAAATATTATTGATTCTCATTTAAAAACCAAAGATATAATTTTATACAGCACAAATCCAAAAATTCAAAATATATTAGTAAAAAATAATTGGGCGGGAGAAATAAAAAATATAAATTCAGATTATTTAATGATAGTTGATAGTAATTTAGCAAGTTATAAGTCAGATCAGTTTTTAGAAAGAATTATAAAATATAGCATAGAAAAAATTGAAAATGATTATATTGCTACAGTTGAAATAACATATAAACACAATGGAACATTTTCATGGAATTCCACTAGATATAGAACATATACAAGAATTTTAGTGCCACGCGGTTCTTGGTTACTTGAGACAAAGGGCTCTATGGATACGGATAGATCAGATAAACCAGGCACTACAGATATAAAAGATTTATATAACAAAACAATTTTTGGAACCTTTATTTCAACAGAACCAAAAACATCAAATACACTAACATTTAAATATAGATTAGCTGAAAATATAAAAGATCAAATAAATAATAAAAGTTACAAATTGTTTATACAAAAACAAGCAGGAGTAAAAAATGTAAATTATAAATTAAATATATTAAATTTCAAATCAAATTTTGATTTAAATAATGATAAAGAAATAGTTATAAAATAATATGAATAATAAAATTACAACAACTAAATCAGAAAGCATATTAAATTTTTCAACACAAAATAAGTTTGTATTTGTTTTCTTTGTGCTGGTTTTTATATTAATTTCTAGTGTTTTGACAGCATTTCAAAAAATGGAGTATTCATCAACTGTAAGAGTTTTAGTGATCCAGAATCAACAAATGCAAATGGATGCTTATATTGCAAGTAAGTCTTCTGAGGCAATTACAAAAAATTTAAGCGATGCAATACTATCATCATCATTTAGAACTAGAGTAATAGAAAAATATCCAGATACTCCATTTGTTTTTTATGCAAGCGAAAAGCAAAAAAGAAACTATTGGAAAAAACAAATTGATGTAAAAAATATTCCGAACTCCTCAATATTGGAAATAAAAACATATAATGAATCTGCTTTTAATGCGGAAAAATTTGTAAATAATATTGTTTTCACTTTATTTGAAACACATCGTGATTATCATGGGGCTGGAGATTTAATTAAATTACAAATTATTGATAATCCAGTTACTTCAAGTTATCCAGTGAAGCCCAATTGGTTTGTAAACTTATTGATGAGTTTAATACTTGCTATATTTTTTAATATTTCGTTTATGATGCTTTTTCCTAATAAATATACAAATTTTGATGTGAGTTTAAATAATTTTTTTAACTCTGATCATAAAAGAATAAAAACAAATCAAAAAATAAAATTAGTTTTTAATCAGGCAGAAATTGAACAAGAAAAAGTAGAAAGTGAAAATTTAAATTTGAATTCACAAAGTAGAAATATTACAGACAATATCGACTTTGAAGAATTAAGAAAAAGATTATTAAATAGAAATAGTTAAATATTACGACAAATAGTCGTTTTATATAAAGCAAATTAAAATAAAAAAATAAAGGAGGAACAATGAAAAAGATATTGTTCTTATTGGTGGCTCTTTTCTGTTGTTTCCCGGCGATGTTTTTTGCTGATAACGGAATATTCAATGGCAAGGATTATATATCAGAGAGGAAAAATGCCACCTGGTATATAATGAGCACAAATCCAAAAGATATAAGTGCTCTCATTACGTTTGATGAAAACGTAGATTTTCTTCGGCACATTGATATCGCATCTGACTCATGCGCTGTGAAGCTGAAAAAAAACTGGGATAAAAGAACGCAAGTATTAGTGCAGCATGGCAATGTATTTGATGTTCAGGTTTATGGTGGCGTTAAGTCAAAATTGAGAGCTGTAATTGGCGACATTACTATCGGTTCTGGTTTCAAGAAAATACCTGCCGTTGCGTGGCGTATCACAGCTGAGGACAAGATTAAAAATAGAAACGTCGATGTTTATTGGTTTGAAGACGGATTAAGTGGGAAAAAACAATGCAATAATATTTGCGTAAAGTTTCGAAAACTTGATTCTGTTGTGTATACTAAAAAGACTGTCGTAGATACTGTGTATATTTATGAACAAAAAATAATATATGTTGATAGCACAGAACTTAAACTTTGTGCTCATGTCTGGGGATGGCTTTCTGGGGCTAGCGATAAATGCGGAGAGCCATTTATGAAAAATCTGGGGAATAATGGTTACAGCCACCAATCCTATAAAAGCAATGATAATGGTATTTACTCTTATATTGCTTCACTTGGTGGCAAAATTTGTTTCAAAGACAATTTAGCCATCATAGGGACACTAGAGGGTGGCTATCAGGACGGGCCATTTGATTTTCAGTCAAACATTGGTCTTCAATGGCAGCCCATTAGAAAGAATTATTTTGAGATGGGGTGGCGACATGATTATCGCGAATTTTCCCGTCTCAAATGTGAACATTTTGATCTTGATAATGGTGGAATACGGGAAAAATATTCCATAAGATACATCCCTGTTGTTCAAGAAAATGGGATTTATCTGGGTTATGAGACCATGAATGAAGATGGGCAAAACCATTTTCAGATTTATGGAAGCAAGTGTCTGGACAAAAATCCCGGCACAACTTCCCTAAAGGGATCTCTGAAATTGGAACCCGACGACTGGTATATATTTGCTGGTGGTGGGTATCAATGGACCCCGTCTGAAATGGTGGGTTCACAAAAGGCCCCGAAATTTGAACATATATCGTTCGATGGGCGCCTTGGACGTTCAATAACAAGTGATTGGCTTTTATTTTTAAGCCGTAGAGAAATATATCATAATCAAAATCAAGATCACCAAAATGAATGGTCGGAATATAAAAGAGGGGATCTTCGAATTGGAGCTTTTTATAGACCCCAAAGTTTATTTGGTATTAATAATTTGTATACCGAATTAATTGTGGGTTATTCAAAGGCTCAAGAAAGAGCACAAAATTCTAGAGATAGAAAAGACGATTTTTTGGAGTTGAAGTTGACTCTTTTTTGGAACATAAGCTCCAAATATTTACACTAAAATTTGGGGTCTGGTAACAAGCCTGGCCCCTCAATTACTTCAAAAAATAAAATCAATAAAGGAGTACAAAATGAAGAAATTAACCCTTGTTCCACTATTCGTGGTAATCGCATTGACTCTGTTATTCCTGACGTCTTGCGACAGAAACTCTTTCGCGGATAATATCCTCGGTCCGGAAGAAATCACTGACGAAGATTTCATCGGTTCTGACGGTAGTTATTACCGTCTTGAAGCTGGTGCTATACCCACAAAGCAAAATCCTGAAAATGGAGACAAGGTATGGATCGTCGCAGGTAATGGATTCTTTCAGGATCCGCAAAACCAAAATGCACCAATTCGTCTTTATCCCAATGATGATTCAAAAAAGATATTATTGGGGACCATATCAAGCTCAACGCCTTTTTCAAGTATGGAAACAAAGGTGTTGATGCGTCCATTGGCAGAAAATGAAAACTCCATTAACAGGGTACGATTCGCGTTGGAAAAATCCAATGGAGACTTTGAAATGTTGTGGAATGTGCCTTTACTCAAAAAGTACGATGCAAGTGGCAATGTCATTGCATCGTATGAATGTTCCAGGATGCTGTTAAGTCAGTCTTCTAATAATCATTTCCCAACAAATAGACCCAAAACATTCATTCCTTGTAACACTTTCGGAATTAATTATTCGGGTGATTTTTTTACCTTGGGTATATTAGAATCTGAATTTGTTACGAAGACAGTTTGGTTTGATGGTGTTAGCGCCTATACAGCTGACGGCACAAACCTGGTATCCTTAACTGATGATCAAATCCCGGACTTCAGTGAACCTTGCAGTTCTGACATGGACTGCAAAATAAAGTGGTCTGGCTCTCAGTTTCAGAGAGAAAACATGGATTGGAATCAGTCTTTGGATAGGTGGGAGGCAACTATTAAACTGCACCCCGATCAAGTATTTAACCTCACAATTTTCGCTTTGAATGACCCCGGAACACCGAAAGTTTTTGGAATCAACGTTGAGAATTGTGAATTAATGAACAATTATGAATTCTATGAAGAGTTCCTAGTCACCGCAAAAACGGTAAGTGGGATTGTACAAAATATCGAACCAGTCGACCTTCGCGGTGTCTGGGCTGGTATTGGTCCACAAAAATAATTCATGGGAGGAAAACATGAAAAAATACATATTTACACTAATGATGTTCATCATGTTGATGACCATCCTACCAATTTCCGGACAAATTCTTGATAGAGTCTATGTGGATACAGGGGGTGACTCACTGTGTGTAAGCTACTCATTTAATCCTACAATGGAGTATGTTTTGGTCACATCAGATGGGGCACTGATGACCCCTTCTCAAGTTAGAGATGGCCTGAAAAGTGCTGTTTTATATTTTAATAAACAAGCAATTAAGGCAAATCTCGACAGGGATCGTGCCTGGGTCAAATTTAAAAAACCCAAAAAGGGAACTTATGATTTTACCTGGGTGTTTATCGCCAAAGATAATATGAAAGCCTTTGGTCTGGTAGATGAATTTTCCTATTACTCAGTTATGGGAAATTCCAGAAATAAGGATCGCCATTTTGAGGTGATGATCAATGATAAAGGATTGCCTATTGCCATAGGAACAATATGGAAGGAAAAAGAAAAAGAAAAAAAGAAATAAAGAATTAGGCAGAGGGGTGAGAGTAAAAAATCTTTCACCCCCCTTTTTTATTTATATAAGCAATATAATCAAATTAATTTATATAAGTAAAAAAGCAATATAAGACCATATTAACCACTGAAGAGACGTTGACATTAAAATATTATCAACAAGTCCAATAGAAAAAATAATGATTACTCCAAATAAAGATAAAAGAATCGCTTTATCTTTTTTTTGTAAATATTTTTTATAAATTTGATAAAATGTTTGTACTAATAAATTACAATACAAAATTAAACCAATTATTCCAAGTTCAATTAATATTTGATAATAATCATTATGTGCATAATAAGGATCTTCGTAAATGGTTGAATAAATTTGTTTTTCACGCAAGGTTCTATATGTGTCTAATCCAAAACCAATAAAAGGTGACTGAGACACATAAATTGACATTTGTTTCCATGAGTTAAATCTCCACTCACTCGAAGAAACAGAAGTATCAGAAGTCGTTATTCTTCTTATAAAATCTATATTATTAAAATTATAATATTTAAGTGTTGTGTAGTTTATAATTAAAAAAATTAAAAATGAAAATGCACAAATATAATAAATAATTCTAAAAATTTTATTTTTTTTATATAGAATTAACCACAAAAAGATAAACAAAATTGCACCAATCCAAGCACTTCTTGTAAATGTATTAATTAATAAAAATAGAGTTATAATTATTAAGCAAAATATTAATTTTTTTTCTTTTTTATCTTTTTTCCTATAGTCTTTTGTATACAAAATTACTAAAATAAAAAGGAATAAAAGCAGTGTAAATGAAAATATATTTGGATGAGTAAATGTTCCAAATAATCTATTTAATCCCTCCGGACCAATGTATCCAGTGTGAAAAATAAATTGATAAAATCCAAAGATAATAGGTACTATAAAGGAAAGCAAAACCGCCAAGATAAAATATTTTCTAAATTTATATTTATTTTCTGCATTTTTTAAATAATTGTAAAAAATAATATAAAGTAAATAAAAATCAAATAATTTTGTTAAAAATTTTAAGCTAGAATTAAAATCAATAGTATAAATTAAGCTTGTGCTAGAGTAAAGTAAAAATAAGATCCACGGCACAGATAATGGTATTCTGAATATATTTATTTTTTCTTTAAAAATTACATAAATTGCCCAAAGAATTATTATTATTCCTAAAATTGATGAAAAATTTAAAGACACAAAATAAAAATCTAGAAACATGTTTTCAGCGTATAGGTCTGTAGAATTTCTTACAATAAGAAGCAATAGAAGTGAATAATATGGATAAATCAAAAAAAGAGGAGCTAAAATTACAAGTATTATAATGGCCAAAGATGTACTTATGTTTAGATTGAAAAAACTTATAAAAAACATAGAAACAACAAATAAAATTGCCTCTAAAATAATTATAATTTTTTTGTTTAATTCATTTGACATTTTTCTTTAATTATGCTTAAATAATATATTAATATATATTTATAACATATATATATGAAAAAATCAAGTATAAAAAGTGTAGTTATAGCGTTAACAGAAAAATGCAATTTAAGATGTCAAATGTGTAATATCTGGAAAATTCAAAATCCAGCTGATTTATTATTACAAAATATTGAAAAACTACATAATTTAAAGTATATCAATTTATCAGGGGGTGAGCCATTTTTAAGAACTGATTTGTATGAGATTGTAAAAATATTAAAACAAAATAATCCAAACTCAAATATCATTATTTCAAGCAATGGATTTATAACTGATTTAATAGTAAAGACTGTAAAAAAATTAATTTCTATTGATAAAAATATTGGAATAAGAATCTCTATTGATGGATTATCTGATACACACAATAAAATAAGAGGGGTTGAAAATACATATGAAAATGCAATAAATACAATTCAAAGATTAAAAGAAAATAATATAAAAAATTTAGGAATTGCTTTTACAATTTCAGATAATAATAAAAATGAGATTTTAGACGTTTATAGATTATCAAAAAAATTGGGAGTTGAATTTTCAATATCATCAGTACAAAATTCTGAGATATATTTTGGCAAACAAGATAATGAACTTTTTTTTGATGCTCAACTAGAAAATTCTATGAATTATATAATTCATGATCAATTAAAATCATACAATGTTAAAAAATATTTGAGAGCTTATTTTGACTTTGGATTAATGTATTTTTTAAAAAATAAAGAAAGATTGATTCCGAGTGATTCTGGTATTTTTTCTGCTTTTATTGATTCATGTGGGTATATTTATCCGAGTAATTTAATAAATGAGAAATTAGGTAATTTAGAAGACATAAGTTTAGAAAATATATACTACAGAAGTAACACCGAAGAACATTTTAGTATTTGTAATACAAGAGGTTCTATTCAAAAATACTTTTATAAAGTAATTTATTGGATCATAAAAGAAAAAATTAAATTATTATTTAAAATATGAAAATCTTATTAATAAATAATTATTATTATAGACGTGGTGGTTCTGAGGCACATTTTTTAGCACTCGAGAAAATGTTAAAAGCGCGTGGTCATGAAGTGACAATTTTTAGCATGCAACATAATAAAAACATTAAAAATGAAAATTTCTGGCCAAAATATAATGATAAAAAGCTTAAAAACTTAATAAAATATTTTTATAATTTTGAGTCCAAAAAATATATTAAAGAATTACTTAAAAATCAAACTTTTGATATTTGTCATATTCATAATATAAATTTTCATCTTACATATTCGATTATTTCAGAGATAAAAAAGAAAAAAATACCAATTGTAATGACAACACACGATTATTCAATAATTTCCCCAAATTTTAATTTATACAAAAAGTGGAATTTATTTAATCTTAAAAATATTATATTAATAAAAGAATTTATTTTGAGAAAACTATTTTTTAGTTTTAAAAAGAATATAAATGCTTTTATTTGTCCAAGTAAATTTTTAAAAAATAAATTTGAAAAATGTGGATTTAAAAATCTTAATGTAATTTATAATTTTTGTAATATAAATTATGATTCTTATAAAAATACAAATATGGAAAATTATTTTTTATATTTTGGAAGATTATCAAAAGAAAAAGGATTGTTAGAGTTTATTAATAATTTAAAAAATCTAAAGGATTTTCAATTTTATATAGTCGGAGAAGGAAATCAAAAGCAAAACATAGAAAAATTAATTAAAAAATTAAAACTAGGGAATAATATAAAGTTAATGGGTTTTAAATCTAGAAAAGAATTGAAAATTTTAATAAATAAGGCTAAATTTGTTGTTGTGCCAAGTTTATGCGAAGAAGTGTGTAATATGGCTATAATTGAGTCAATTTGTCTCAAAAAGACAATTTTAGCCCCAAATTTAGGTGGAAATAAAGAGCTTTCTGTATTTAATAAAAATATAATAATTTATAAGTATAGAAATGAGAAAGATGCCATTGACAAAATAAATAATTTGATGTATGATAATATATTAACTTATGATTCAAATTATAATATATTTGAAGAAGAAGATTATTATAATAACTTGATAAATTTATATAAACAATATAAATTAAAAGTATGAGAATAGCCTATATAGGACAAAAGGGAATTCCAATGATTCAGGGTGGCGTAGAAGCTCACGTTGAAAATTTGGCTATTAGCATGGCAAAATTAGGCCATGAAGTTTTTGTTTATACAAGGAGCTATTACACAGATAAAAATTTAAAAGAGTATAGGGGTGTAAAATTGATTTCCACACCAAGTTTAAAAACAAAAAATTTAGACACAATAACTCATACATTATTTTCAACAATTCATGCTTTGTTTCAAAAATATGATGTAATTCATTATCATTCTGTTGGAGCGTCGCTTTTAAGTTTTATCCCAAGAATTTTTACACGTGCAAAAATTGTTGGAACTTTTCATTGTCAAGATAGATTTCATCAAAAATGGGGTGCTTTTGCAAAACTAATGCTTCACCTTGGAGAATGGACTGTTTGTAAATTTCCACACGTTACAATTTCTGTATCAAAATATATTCAAAAATATTGTTTGAAAAAATATAATACAAAAACAATTTTTATTCCAAATGGATTTGAGATTAGTAAAAATTTTAATACAGAAATTTTAGAAAAATTTAATATAAAACCCAAAAAATATTTTCTTTGTGTTACAAGATTAATTAAACACAAAGGAGTCCATTATTTAATTGATGCTTATAAAAAATTAAATAACCCAGAATTTCAATTAGTGATAGTCGGGGACACATTTTATAATGATAAATATAAAAAACAATTAATGGATTTAGCAAAAAATAATAAGAATATAATTTTTACAGGAACTCAAATGGGAGATGATTTAAATTCTCTTTTTACAAATTCATATGCTTATGTTTTACCATCAGAAAATGAGGGACTCTCAATTTCACTTCTAGAGGCAATGGCTCATGGAATTCCAACTGTAGTAAGTGATATTGAAGCAAATGAAGATTTTATTGAAAAAGATTTAGTTTATGCATTTGAAAATAAAAATATAGAGAAACTTCAAGAGACCATAAAAAAACTTATAAATAATTATGAAAAAGCAATTTCAAGGGCAGAAAAAGCCTCTAAATATATTAAAGAAAATTTTTCCTGGGAAACAATAAGCAAACAAACTCAGGATGTTTATAAAGAAAAAAATGAGTGTTTACAATATTTACATAAAAAAATATTTACCAGAAAAACTTCAGTCAAAATTAACTAATCTGAAAATTTTTCTATTAGATATTATAAGACCATTTAGGGTTTCAAAATTTGCTACTCAAATTTTTGGTTTTTGCTATAAAAGAAGCACAAACGCAATTGAAATAGATATTACTTATAAATGTAATTTAAGTTGCACAAATTGTAATAGATCTTGCTCTCAACTGAAAACAGATAAATCAATGACAATTGATCAAATTAAAGATTTCATAAAACAGAGTATAGAAAAAAATATTAAATGGAAAAAAATATCTATTGTTGGTGGAGAACCATTAATTCATGAAAATATTTTTGAAATAATTAATTTAATTTTAGATTATAAAAATCATTTTTCTAGAAAAACTAAAATTTACTTAGTCACAAATGGAATTCTGGAGGAAAAATTGAATAAAATTCCAGAAGACATAATAATTATAAATTCAAATAAAAAAACAAGAGTCAGTAAATTTATTTCCTTTAATATAGCACCGATTGATTTAAAACAATATAAAAATAAGGATTTTAGAAATGCCTGTTCCATATTAAAATATTGTGGAATGGGGCTAAATATGTACGGTTATTATCCCTGTGCAGTGGCTGGTGGAATAGATAGAGTTTTTAAAATGAATATGGCTAGAAAAGAAATTCCAGAAAAAAATGATTTAATGCTTAATGAATTAAATTTATTTTGTAGATTGTGTGGACATTTTAAAAAACATGATAATGCTATATCTTGTGAAATGTCAAAAACATGGGAAGAGGCTTATAAAAAATTTAGGCAATCATAATAGTATAGATACTTCTTTAAGACTAAAAGCTAATAGCTAAATGCCAATAGCTGATTTATTGTTGACTTTTTAATCTCGTTATCTTATTATTGATTATAATCTTTTAATAAATAAATCTAAATAAAATGTCACAGATATCAAAAGTAAGACTTGGTTTTTTACTAATAATTATTTTGGCTGTTTTTACTAGCTTGATGGTGTATCCAAAAGTTCCAAATTGGATGCCCGGAAATACTTTTTTTAATAAGTTTAAGCCACACTTAGGGTTAGACTTACAAGGAGGGGCTCATTTGGTTTATCAAGCTGATTTTTCTAATATAAAAACAGCTGATAAGGCATCAGCTCTTGAAGGAGCAAGAGATGTAATTGAGCGC
>JAQVMR010000054.1 GCA_028703545.1 Patescibacteria group bacterium | reverse complement strand
GTTTGCGTTTTAGATCCACACGGAGATTTAATTGAGGACATTTTAAAGTATATTCCAAAAGAAAGAATTGAAGATGTAATACTTTTTGATCCATCAGATACAGAACGTCCACTTGGAATAAATATGCTTGAATTTGAAACACAAGATCAAAAAACTTTTGTTATAAATGAAATGATTAAAATTTTTGACAAATTATATGATCTAAAAGCCACCGGTGGACCAATGTTTGAACAGTATATGAGAAATGCAATTTTATTAATAATGGAAGATATCGAATCCGGATCAACTTTATTGGAAATACCAAGAGTTTTAGCCGATGAAGAATTTAGACGTTTCAAGTTATCAAAATGTAAGGATTATTTGGTTTCAGATTTTTGGAAAAAACAAGCCGAAAAAGCTGGCGGAGAAGCATCACTTGCAAACATGGTCCCATATATTACAAGTAAATTGACCCCATTTATTTCAAATGATATAATGAGACCCATCATTTCTCAGCAAAACAGTGCTTTTAATTTTAGGCATGTAATGGATGAGAAAAAAATATTACTTTTAAATTTATCAAAAGGAAAAATTGGAGAATTAAATAGCAATTTGATAGGAATGGTTTTTGTGGGTAAAATTTTAATGTCAGCTCTTTCAAGAACTGATCAGGCAGAAGAGGAAAGAAAGAATTTTTATCTTTACATTGACGAGTTTCAAAATTTTATAACAGACAGTATAGCAATAATTTTATCAGAAGCAAGAAAATATAAATTAAATTTAGTAATTGCTCATCAGTATATAAGTCAGCTTGTTGAAAAAGGTGATGAAAAAATTAAAGATGCAGTTTTTGGAAATGCAGGAACTTTTATAAGTTTTAGAATCGGCGTAAAAGACGCTGAAATTGTAGCAAAACAATACGCTCCAGTTGTTTCTGAATATGATTTAATAAATTTACCAGCATTTAATGCATACATTAAATTATTAATTGATAATTATAATCCACCGGCATTTAGTTTAGAAACAATACAAAGAGATAAAATTTCTCAGAATTATGTAAAAGAAATAAAAGAATTATCTAGACTAAAATATGGGAGAGACAGAAATATCGTTGAAAACGAAATAAGAGAAAGGGTAATGTTAACAGATAAAACACTATAAAAATTTTTAGGTATTTTAAAAAAATTAGAAAAGTTGTATAATATTTATATAAATAAAAATAAAAAATAATCAAATTAAACTAAAATAAAATAAAAATAAAATTAAAACAAAAAAATGTTTAATAATATTGATGAGCTCAGAGAAATTATTGCTCAAATAGAGCTTCAAATAAATAAAGCAAAAGCAATCTTTAATGAATTTGGAATTGAAACACCAAACTATTCTTCTGATTTTTTAAGCAAAGCAAAATCTCTTGGTTCTGAGACAATGCAAGGAAATACAAAAATTATTGAAGGTGTTTTTGATGGGTCTCAAATGATAGGACCAGATGGGAAGAGATATTCAATTCCTGCAAATTATTGTTCTAAGTCAAAATTAGTTGAAGGTGATATTTTGAAATTAACAATAAAATCAGACGGGAGTTTTGTCTATAAACAAATTGCCCCAATTGAAAGAAAAAGAATAAAAGGAGTTTTATCAAAAGATTTTGCGAGTGGTGAATTTACAATTTTAGCAGAAGGAAGACAATATAAGGTTATAAAAGCAAGTGTTACATATTTTAGAGGAGAAGACGGGGATGAGGTAATTGCACTTGTTCCAAAAGACGGAGAATCAGTTTACTGTGCTGTTGAAAATATTATAAATGTTACAAACAACAACATGGATTTAAAAATTGATGATTCTCTTGATTACGAAATATAAATAATTGTTTTATATAATTAAAGAGCCCCAAGAGGCTCTTTTTAAATATTTGAATTATGTTTGATTTTAAAGTAAAATAAGCCTATGATTATTAAAAATATTTATGTCACAAACACTATATAGAAAATACAGGCCACAAAAATTCGAAGATGTAATAGGCCAAGAACATATTAAATTAACACTCCAAAATGAAATTTTAAATGATAAAATAGCTCATGCATATTTATTTTCTGGTCCACGTGGAATTGGTAAAACAACACTTGCCCGTGTTTTCGCAAAAGCAATAAATTGTGAAAAAAGAAGTGCCTTTGAGCCATGTAATGAATGTGATTCATGTAATTCAATTACAGAAGGAAACAATTTGGATTTAATTGAAATAGACGCTGCATCAAATAGAGGTATAAATGAAATAAGAGAACTTCGTGAATTTGTAAAATACGCTCCAAGTAAGAATAAATACAAAGTATTTATAATAGATGAAGCACATATGCTTACAATAGAAGCGTTTAATGCACTTTTAAAAACACTTGAAGAACCACCAAAGCATGCTGTTTTTATTCTTGCCACAACAGAGGTTCATAAATTTCCACAGACAATTATTTCAAGATGTCAGAAATTTGATTTCAAAACAGTTGATATTGAAAAATTAAAAAATCATTTAAAAAACGTTTGTTTAAAAGAAAAAATACAGGTTGATGTTTCTATAATTGATAAAATTGCTAGGCGTAGTGGAGGATACGTAAGAGATGCACTTTCAACACTCGGGCAAATCTTATCATTATCAGAAGATGGAGAGGTGGGTCGCGAAACAGCAGATTTAATTTTACCTGATTCAGATTTTGCGCCAATTATAGAACTTGTTGATAGTTTAGCGATGAATCAATTTGAAAATAGTATAAAAGTCATAAACAATTTAGTTATAGATGGAATTGATTTAAATTATTTTACAGAAGAGCTTATAAATTATCTCAGAAAAATAGTTTTAATTAAAATAACAGGTGCTTCAGAAAAATATTTGTGGGACGTGGAAAGACACATTGAAGAAAAAATAATAGAGCAATCTGAAAAATATAATTTAAATATTTGGAATCTAATTTTAAAAGAATTTATCACTGCTTTTGAAAATTTAAAAAATGACAGATTTAAACAACTTCCACTTGAAATGGCAATAATTTCAATTAAAACATTTCTAGAAAAACCAATAAGCGTTGCAAATATTGAATTTGGTTTAAAAAAAAATTTTAAAGCAGAAAATAATTATTTAAAAAATCAAGAACCTCAAAAAAAATCCGAAGAAAATATATCAAAATATACACTAAAAGCACAAATTTCCGATATAGTAAAAATTTGGCCACAATTACTTTTAAACTTAAAAGATTACAATCATTCGCTTTCTGCTTTTTTAAAAGTTGGCCACCCCCTTAGAATTGAGGGAAATAAATTAATAATTGGTTTTGAGTTTAAATTTCATAAAGATAGAATTTTAGAAGCAAGTCATAAAAAAAATATTGAAGAAGTTATGTCAGGAATTTTAAATGAAAAGGTGATAATTGATTCAGAGCTTGATGAAAATTATAAAGAAAACAGAAATGCTGTTTCCGGTGCAATCTATGAAACAATTTCTAATGAAAACGATGAGACAATAAATAATTTAATTGATGAGCTTGGCGGGGAAGTGGTTTCTTAAATAAATAATTTTATAAACAAAAAATATCTCTTTTAGTGAGATATTTTTTTCATGGCTCCGGGACATGGATTTGAACCACAATTACTAGGGCCAGAACCTAGCGTCCTACCATTAGACGATCCCGGAATATAGATAAAAATATTATAATATATAAATCTATAATAGTAAATACTCACCTATTTACTTTACTAATTATTTTTTGTATACTATAAATAGTTATTCAAACAATAATTTTAATAAGATAATTTTATTTATAGATGGTTTTTGGTCTGTTGTTTGTTTAATAATATTTTATAAAATAAACACCCGGCCATTAGGACTCGGGCTTTATAATATTATGAATATAATTTACATAACAGAAGTAGATCATAAAAAGTTGATTGATATTCTAAATAAGAAGTCGCATCTTGATGATCATGATGAAGCTTTAATGATAGAGCTAAATAGGGCAACTATTGTAAAGCCAGAAGATATTCCTGATAATGTGATAACCATGAATTCACAAATAGTTTTTTATGATATAGAAAACAAAGAAAAACTGAAGTATTGGCTCGTTTTTCCTGAAGACGCAGATATTAGTCAAAATAAAATTTCTGTTCTTTCACCCATTGGTTGTGCTTTATTGGGTTATAAAGTGGGTGATATTATTTCTGTAAAAACTCCTAAATGGGAGAAAGAACTAAGAGTAGAAAAAATATTAAATCAGCCAGAGTCCCTTGGTAATTATGAATAATAATGGCGCCATTAGAAAATGCTTCGTAGGATGGAGTGTTTTTTGTTTTTGTAATATGTTAAAATCAATTTGTAGTCATTAATAACTAAGCTTAGGAGACTCAATAGATAAATTATTAATTTTTTGGGTTAAATCAATAAAATCCAAATTAAAAAATATGAAAAACAAAATCGCAATCATCATTTTAATTGTCGTGGTTATCGCGGGAGTGGCGGTAATCGGTTTTTATTTCAACAAACAAAATAAACAACCCACTGGTTTCATTGAAAATACCACCTTACCAAATCAGACCAAAACGAATAAGCAAACAAACAATGAACAATCACAAAACAAATTAGTAACTAATGATTTTGAAATTAATCTCCCTACGGGTTGGCAGAAAACTACGCCTCCGGTAGGAACTTCCGTGATGGCTGTTAAGGCGGATGAGCAATTTAAAGATCCTGCGGCTCAGAAAATCAATTTTAGAAGTTATTTTGCGGTGAGTTATGATACGACGCAAGGTAAAAATTTAAGCGAATATATACAAACCGTAAAAAATCAATTACAGCAAACAATCCCCGGCGTTGTTTTTGCACAAGAGCACGACACGACCATAAACGGCAAGGTGGCCAGAGCTTTTGAAGCGGATTTAAATCAGCGAGGAGTGAATTTTAAAATGTTAATGGTGGCGATTAAGGGTTCTGGCGACGATGTCTGGGTGATCTCCTTTAGTACTCTCCAAAGTATTTGGGCTGAATATCAAAAAACGTTCTCTGATATCGCTGGCAATTTTAAGTTGAAATTGAAAAATTAGTTATTTTTAGACGGCGTGTCAATTTTGTTGACCCAAATTCCGTCGTTATTCAAAGCTAGGGCGAGGCGAAAGGGTGTCTGGAGCCACTAGAAAGCACCTCGCAGGTGGTCAACCTCGCAGGTTAAATTTTTTTAATAAAACTAAGTGCCAATTACTTCGAGAATAATTACGGAAACTAATATTATAATTGAGGCAATCCACATCATCAGCATTCTCCATTGCTTTGGAAACTTTCAGGCACTGTAATCTCCGCGCCTTCCTCTTCGTGAAAGGACATTAAAGTATTGCTTGTCTAACCTTAAAGAGTATGGAATGAAGGGATTAGGTAATAAATCTAGATGTCCAAAGAGTAATCCAAATGAAACATCTATATTTACGAGGTGTTTTTTGATAGAATTAATGTATGAAGAAAATTTATTTAAAAGGTTCTTGGGTTATTAAAGCACCTCGTGAAGAAGTTTATAAGACAATGAGTGATTTTGAAAATATGCCTAAATATTTTCCAAAAGTAGCTCAATCAATTCGTATAGTTAAAAAAGACGGCAATAATCTTATAATGGAAGCTCGAGTCAAAACATTTGGCGGAGTATTTTTAGTTCATATGCAAACAGAACTTCGCCCACCATTTGGATATGTTTCAGATAATAAAAATAATATAGGCACATGTGGTCATGAAGAATTTTTAATGGAAGAAATCCCAGAGGGAACCAAAATTAATTATACTTATGATGTTGAATTAAAAAATCTAATTTTTCGTATTTTTGGAAATTTTTTAATTAAGCGATATGCTATGCGTTTTTGGCAACATGCTGTTATAGATAAATTAAAACAAATGTTAGAAAAATAATATGGTTGAAGATTCAAAAATAAATCAAACTACAGAAGAGAAATCAGAGAGGGAATTTGTAGAACAAAATCAAGAATATCCTATACAAATATCAGATACAGAAATTGAAAGTTTTATTCAAAAATTTGGTCAAGACCCTGTTTTGTGCAAACACTTTGGAATTGATTCGCAGGATTTAAAAAAATCTATACACGAAGCCGTACAAGAAATATTTTTTTATAACAGTCCACAAAATCTAGAGAAAAAAGAACATATTCAATCTTTATTAAGTAATTATTGAAATGGAAATCACAACAAGAATTTTACAACACAGTGCACTCATTCATTGCGTTATGATTTTTAAATAAAGAAAAACGGATAAGTGTTCTCATCCGTTTTTTATTGTTCTGGTCTTTGCTCTAAAATATAGCTCGGGCCATTTGATTTGAAAATAATAGGCCAACGCAACTCCAAT